>DATKHQ010000212.1:0-3451 GCA_035510175.1 Candidatus Sulfotelmatobacter sp.
AGCTGACGTCGACCGTCAGCTCGCGGCGCTCGGGGCTGAGTGACGTGAGGATCAGCAGCGAGTGCGGGAGCACCGGCTGGACGATCTCGGAGACGCGATTGAAGATCCCGCGCACGTCGAGCGTCTCCGCCATCGTCGGCAGGAGCTTGTCGACCGCCTCGAGCCGGCGCCGCCGCAACGACTCGAGGCTCCACAGCCGCTCGTGCTCGAGGGAGAGGCTCAGGATGTCGGCGATCGCCGCCGCCATCCGCTCGTGCTCCGCCGTGAACGCCCCGGTCCGCGAGGCGGTGAACCAGACCTCTCCCTCCAGCCGCCGGCCGCTCATCAGCGGCGAGCAGAGGAGCGAGAGGACGCCGCACTCGAGGATCTCCTTGTCCATCGGATACGACGGATCGAGCTCGCGCGAGGCGTCGTCGAAGCGCAGGGTGGCTCCGGGCTTCGGGCGCATCGCCGGCGAAAAGTCCTCGAGGCGCGCCACGCCGGCGGGATCGTCGTCGGCGTCCCGTCCCGCCACCGCGTAGCTCCGGAACAGGTCCGGCGTGTCGAGGCGGCAGACGCCGATCGTCTCGAAGGGAAGCACCTCGCGCGCCGCGTCCGCGACCTGCGCGAACACCTCGCGCAGCTCGAGAGTGCCCGAGACGATCCGCGCGATGCGGCTGAGCGCGGCGGAAAACGGATCGGGGTCCGGCCCGCTCGGGCGCGCGACCCGACTCGCGGGCGCCGGCTCGGGATGCCGCCCCTCCGGAATACCGCGCGCGACTTCGCTCGAGATGACGAACCTCCTGCGACGAGGGGAGCTCGGACGGCCCTGTTCGTAGTTTAGCACCCGGCTCATGACGCGTGCTGCGGCTCCAGCCAGCCGCCTCCCAGGGCCCGGTAGAGCTGGACGAGGGTCGACAACCGGTCGAACCGCGTCCGCGCCAGAGCGTTTTCCGCCGGGAAGAGCTGCCGCTGCGCCTGCAGGACCTCGAGATAGTCGGAGAGGCCGGACAGGTAGCGCGAGTTCGAGCGATCGACGGCGTCGCGGTAGTTCTCGACCGCGTCCGCCTGCTCCTTCTCGACGCCGGCGAGCTTTTGGTACGCCACGAGCGCCGTCGAGACCTCCGAGAACGCGTTCGAGACGCTCTGCTCGTAGTGGACGCGCGCCTGCTCCCAGCGGGCGACCGCCGCCCGGTGCTGGTTCTTGAGGCGGCCTCCCTGGAAGATCGGCGTGACGAGCCCGGCGCCGATGGACCAGGTCTTCCCGGTATCGAACAGGCCGCTCACCTGCGGGCCCACGCCGCCGAAGAAGCCGGTGAGGCTGATCCGCGGGAAGTAGTCGGCGACCGTGACGCCGACCTCGGCATTCGCGGCGACGAGCTGCTGCTCCGCCTCGGCCAGGTCGGGCCTCCGCCGCAGCAGATCGGAGGGGAGCCCGGCGGGAACGTCCGGCGGGAGGAGCTGGTCGACGAGCGCCGCCCCGCGGTGGATCTCCCCGGGGTTCCGCCCGACGAGGAAGCAGATGAGGTTCTCCTTCTCCGCGATCTGCCTCTCGAAGTCGGGGATCGTGGAGTTGGTGGTCGCGAGGGACGCGGCCGCGCTCGCGGTCTCGAGCGAGGACGCGAGGCCCGCCTCCAGACGGCGGTTGAACAGGTCGTGCGTCTTCTTGAAGGCCTCGGCGGTCCGCTGCGCGATCTCGAGCTGGAGGTCCAGGGCCCTCAGCTCGAAATAGGCGCTGGCCACCTCGGACACGAGCGTCAGCTGTACGCCTCGCCGGGCCGCGTCGGTCGCCAGGTACTGGGCGAGCGCCGCCTCCCTCAGGTGCCGGACGCGCCCCCAGAGGTCGATTTCCCATGAGGCGTTGACCCTCACGTCGTAGTTCTTCAGGACGGGAATCGGGGCACCGAACTCGTACTGGGACGGCTGGGAGTTCGAGTAGCCGGCGCTCGCGGACAGCTGGGGGTACAGCTCCGAGCCCGCGATGCCCGCGTTCGCCCTCGCCTCCTCGACGCGCCAGGCGGCGAGCTGCACGTCGTACCCCGACCGGATCGCCTCGTCGATCAGGGAACGCAGCTCGTCGTCGTGGAGGATGCCCCACCAGCTCTGGTCGGCGAGTGAGGTCGCGGCGGCCTTCTGGTCCCCTCGAAACGCGTCCGGGACCGAGATGTCGGGCATCTTGTGCTTCGGCCCCACGACGCACGCGCTCGCGAGGGCACAGACCAGGATCAGGGTCGGCGTTCTCATGGCTCTCACGCTCCTGCGGTGACGAGGTCGCGCAGATCGTCCGGCGACCTCCGGCTGAGCTCTTCGGTCTCGGGCTCGACTTCCTCTTGGCGGTGCCGCGCCGCGATGAGCAGGTAGAAGACCGGGACGACGAACAGGGTGAAGATGGTACCAAGGGTCATCCCGGTGACGAGGACCATGCCGATGCTGTTACGCGCCTTGGCGCCGGGCCCGGTCGCCAGGACGAGCGGAAGGTGGCCGAAGACGGTCGCCGCCGAGGTCATCAGCACGGGCCGGAGCCGGGTCAACGCGGCCTCCCGCAGCGCCTGGACCTTCTCCAGTCCGCGCTCCTGCAGCGTGTTCGCGAACTGGACGATCAGGATGCCGTTCTTCGCGACGAGCCCGACGAGCGTGATCAGTCCGACCTGGGAGTAGATGTTGATGGTCGTGAAGTCGAGGAAGCTGAAGATCAGCGCCCCGGAGATCGCGAGCGGCACCGAGCCGACGAGGACGATCAGCGGATCGCGGAAGCTCTTGAACTGCGCGGCGAGCACCAGGTAGATCAGGGCCACCGCGAAGCCGAGCGTGACGGTGAGGGCGCCCCCCTCGTGCCGGATCTGGCGCGACTCGCCGGCATGGTCGAGAGCCACGCGCGGGCCCGGGGCGATCGCCGCCGCCGCCTCGAGCACGCGCAAGCCTTCTTCCTTGGTGACGCCGGGCCGGACACCGCCGAACACTCGCACGGCGTTGCGCTGCGCGAACCGGTTGAGGACGCGCGGCGCCGTGGACGACTCGATGCGCGTGAACGTCGAGACCGGGACCAGGCGTCCGTCGGGAGTCTTGATCTTGAGATCGAGCAGCGGCCCCACGTTCGAGCGGCCCGCCTCGCCGATCTGCGGGATGACCTTGTAGCTCCGGTCGTAGTAGTTGAAGCGGTTGACGTAGGCGCCGCCGAGGAGCGTCCCGAGCTCGCGCCCCACGCCCGCGAGATCGAGCCCCAGATCGGCGACCTGCTCGCGGTCGATCACGACGCGCGCCTCGGGGAGGTCGATCTTGAGATCGGTGTCCACGTACAGGAACTTCCCGCTCTTCCAGCCGGCGCCCACGACCGAGCCGACGGTCTGCATGAGTTGCTCCGGCGGGTCGTCGCTCTGGAGCACCAGCTCGACGTCGTAGTTTCCGGCCGACGGGAGCGGCGGGTCGAGGCGCGGGAAAACCTGGAGGCCGGGAATCCGCGACACGGCCCCGT
>DATKHQ010000213.1:0-6671 GCA_035510175.1 Candidatus Sulfotelmatobacter sp.
TGCCGCAGCTGTGGAACGTGCTCCGGGGGGAGATGAGCCTCGTCGGTCCCCGGCCCGAGATGCCGCAGCTCGTGCAGGAATACCGGGAGGTCCAGCGGGAGAGGCTCGCGGTCAAGCCGGGCATCACCGGCCTGTGGCAGATCAGCGCCGACCGTGCCTTCCGGATCCACGACAACATGCAGTACGACCTGTACTACATCGAGCACCGCGGACTCACGCTCGATCTCGCGATCCTGATGATGACGCCGTTCGTCATGATGGCGCGCGACAGGGCGCTCTAGTGACGCGTCGTGAGAGTCCTGATCGATCTCCTGCGGTGGGGTGAGGGGGGAACCCAGACCTACGCGCGCCACGTCGTCCCGGCCCTCATGGAGCGGATGCCGGACGCCGTGCTCCTCGCGGAAGCTGCCGTCGCCCGCCACATCCTGGGAAGCGGGGCGACCGGCGCGCGCGCGATCGCGGCACCCGGCTGGGTGCGCAATCCGTACCGACGGCACTGGTTCCAGAGGCACACGCTCCCGGCGATGCTCGCCGAGCGCGGCGTCGAGGTGTACTTCGTGCCGGGAGAGGTTTCCGGGCTACCGCGTCGTGCCGTCCCCTCGATCCGGATCGTCAAGATGCTGCGGAACATGCTCCTGCTCGACCTCGAGGAGCTGCGCCGCTTTCCCTTCGCGGGAGACTTCGCGACGCGCGTGCGCCTGGAGCTTCTCCGGCGCGAGGCTCTCGCCTCGCTCGCGTCGGCCGACCGGGTGATCTTCACCTCGGAGCACTCGCGGGACGTACTGACCGGCCGGGTCCCGATCCGGGACCACCGGCTCGTCTACCACCCGGCGCCGGCGGCGGGGGAGGCCGCCGACCGGACGCAGCGGACGGAGGCGGAGCGGATGGTGCTCTACGTCTCCCCGACCGATCCGTACAAGCGGCAGATCGAGACGATCGAGGGGTTCCTCCACTACAAGCGGGAATCGGGGGACGAGCGGGCGCGGCTCGTCCTCGCGGGCCCGGTGCGCGGGCCGTACGGGCGGCAGACCGTTCGGGCCGCGGCCGCCGCCGGCGAGGCCGTTCGCGTGCTCGGTCCGGTTCCGCCGTCCGACCTGCCTCGCCTGATGGCGCGCGCGGAGGTCCTCCTGTTCGCCTCGACCTGCGAGTGCTGCCCGAACGTCCTGCTGGAATACCTCGCGGCCGGCCGGCCGATCGTCTGCTCCGATCGCGCGCCGATGCCGGAGATCGCAGGGGACGCGGCCGAGCTGTATCCGCCGACGAGCCCCGTGGCCCTCGCGGCGGCGCTGCGACGCGTGATCGGCGATCGCGCTCGCGCCCGCGTGCTCTCGTCCGCCTCCGCGGCGCGGGCGATGCGCTTCCCCGCGACGGCGACGGTCGAGGGCACGGTGGAAGCGTTGACTAGCTGGTAGCCCGCGAGCGCCGCCGGACGGCCTCGGCGATCTCCGGCGCCGTGCCCGGATCGAGCGCGTGCGGCTCGAGCCGGGGTGCGCCGCGCTGGATCGCATAGCACGCGAACAGCCAGGGCGCGACGAAGTAGCACGCCCCGTGGACGAAGAAGAACGTGACGTTCCGCATGGATAGGTAGACGGTTCCCATCAGCCAGGCGTAGACGATCACGAACTCGAATCGATCCCACCTGCGGCGCAGGAAGCGGTTGACCGCCGCGAGCACGAGGGCGAGGACGGCGCCTCGCGCCGCGGCCTCGGCGATCCCGAACCCGACGATGCTCTGCGCGATCGCGCCCCAAGCGTAGCCGCCGCCGAGCGCCTCGTACCGCGGGAAGAAGGTGCGCACGTACCACATCGACGGGTCGATCTTCTCGAACGGCAGGATCTGTTGCGGGATGAGGATCGCCGCCTCGTTCAGATACCAGGTCAGCCGCGGCAGGAGCATCTGGCCGCTGTCGCGGATGGTGAGCACGTGAATGGAGTTTCCGAAAACGCTCTCGAACTCCGAGCCCTGGCTCACCAGCTCCTGCGTTCCTAGATCCTCCATGTTCCCGCCGAGCGCGCGCAGGACGCCCAGCGCCTGGAACATCATGATCGCCACGAGCCCGACGGCCGCGAGCCGCGCCGGGCTGACCCGCTTCACGAAGACGTGATACAGGAACACCGAGCTGCCCACGCAGATCATCAGGTCGGTCCGGGCGTGGAGGCGCAGGAACGTGGCCATTGCGATCACGCCGAGCCAGGCCCACGCGGCCACGCGGTACCGCTCGTACCGGGAGAAGAAGTAGCCGAGGATGCCAATCTCGACGATGCGGCAGAACCCGGTGATCCAGGCGACGCTTTGCTGGAGGAAGACGGGAACGTCGCGGAACACGCGGTAGGACTCGAGGTAGGAGTCGGCGACGAGGCCGTACCGCGCGCGGATCGTCACCACCGCGATCTGGCACGCCCCGTAGAGCGCGAGCATCCAGAACAGGAAGTCGCCGCGCGGCGGGCTCGGCTGAGGCGATTTCGAGTCGTCGAAGCGGCGCTGCGAGAACAGGTAGGCGGCCGCGAAGGCCGTCATGAACAGCAGGTAGTGCCAGCCCACACGCGACACCAGGTCCGGTCCCGGTTGCAGCGAGCTCATCCGGGAGTCCCCTTCGTGCGAGTAGATGCCGTCGAGGCGGACGAAGTTCGCCAGCGGGATGAACGTGTAGAGGAACGCGATCCCGACGAACAGGGTCCCGATATCGAAGTAATCGACCGTGTCGCGCGGCCGGCTGTAGCGGAGCGCGAGGTACGCCCCGAGGATGACGACGGCGAGCCCCGATTGCACCAGCGGCCACCGCAGATCGGGGCTGACGGACCCGGCGATCACGGCGAGCACGATCGCGCCGATCAGCACGACGATCACCAGCCACGGGATCGGTCGTTGCACGCGTCCTCCGGGGGGCAGTCTACCGCGGCGCGCGATTCGCGAGTCCGCGCATCAACTGGTCGTAGATCTCCGCCACGTCGGCCTCGGCGGCGGCGCGAACCCGAAGCCTGGCCGCCTCGGCGCGCGCGCGCGCCCCGTCGGGATCGCCGAGCGTCGCGAGGAGCGCCTCGGCGAGGCCGTCGGGATCGCGCGGGGGGACGAACAGCGCTTCGTCGTCCGAGAAGAGGGCGCGGTGCTCGGGGATGTCGGAGAGCACGAGCGGACAGCCGGCGACGGCTGCCTCGATCGTGGCGTTGGGATGTCCCTCGAGCGCGCTGACCGAGACGAACGCGTCCGCCCGGCGCATGCGGGGGTAGACGTCGTCCACGAATCCGAGGAACGAGACCGCGTCGCCGAGCCGGAGACGCGCGGCGAGCGATCGGAGCCTGCCGGCCTCGGGTCCCTTGCCGAGGACCTCCAGCCGCGCCGCGGTCTCTCGCCGGACCCGGGAGAGCGCCTCGATCACGGTCGCGTGGTTCCGCACCTCGACCAGTCGGCCGACGCAGACGATCACGCCCGGGCCCCCGGCGGGGCGCAGCGTCCCGGGCGCCGCGGCGGCCGAGGCCTCGATCTCGGCGACGGGCACGATGTTCGGAACGACGAGCACCGGGCGTCCCGGCCGACCGGGGCGCCAGTAGGCGGCCCCGCCCTCGGAGTTCGCGACCACCGCCGATGCGCCCCGCGCAATCTGGCGCCGCACGAGCTCGCGCAGCCCGCGCCCGTAAGCGCGGCCGGAGGTCCGCTCGCACAGGATCCAGGGAAGGCCGAGCAGGTTGGCGCAGCAGCCCCCGAGCGTGTCCATCTGCGGCAGCCACGTCAGGACCACGCTCGGCCGGACCGATCGCGCGACGCGCCAGATGCCGCGCAGCAGCCGGGGGTCGTAGTTCCCGAGTGCTTCGAGGCGATGGAGCCGGATGCGCTCCCGGTCGATGCGGGTCCAGTTGGGCCCGAACCGCAGCACGGCCAAGTGCACGTCCCAGCGCCGGCGCGCGAGCGCGTTCGCGAGGTACGCGATCTGCCGCTCCGCGCCCCCGCCCTCGAGCGATTGCACGCAGAACAGGGCCCGCAGGATCGGCCGCGGGGACGCCGCCTCCGGGACGTCCGCCGTGCCGGCGTCGGGCGGCACGCTCACGTCCGGTCCGGCTTTCGTCACCGGCGGCGCATCTCCAGCACGAGCATCGGGCACAGCGGGGGCCAGTCGGCGGGCTGGAGGAGGCCGAGACCGTTGGCGGTCCAGGCGATTCCCTTGGCGACGAGGGCGGGCATCCGCTTGCCGACCGACACGAGCGCCGCATGCGCGCGGCCGAACGGATACGCGCGCGCGCCGGAGAGGAGATCGTCCGGGGCCGCGGCGAGCAGCGCGCGCCCCGACATGATCTCCAGATTGTGCAGCGCGAGGTTCTGGGGGTCGAGCGCCCGCTGGAGGCGCCCGTACGCGCCGCCGTAGTTCGGGATCGCCACGATCGCCGTGCCTCCCGGGCGCGCCAGGCGCACGTGACGCCGGATCGCATCGCGCGGATCGGCGAAATGCTCGACGACGCCGAGGCTGTAGACGAGATCGAACGCGCCCTCGGGGAACGTGGTCGCGAAAAGATCCTCGCACCGCACGTCGGCGCGGACGCCGCACGAGGCGAACAGGCGGCCGGCCGCGTCCACTCCCGGCGCCGAGTAATCGAGCCCCGAGACGGCGGCCCCCCCCCTCGCGGCCAGCCAGAGGAGGATCTTTCCCGGCGCGAATCCGATCTCGAGGACGCGCGATCCGCCGGACACGTGCGGGCGGAGAAGCCGGATCGTGTTGCGAGTGGGAACGAGCAGGCGAGAGGGCAGTCCCTCCCGGAGCGGCGTTCTGTGAACCTCGTTCCAGTACTCCGGGCTCGTCTTCCTTCCGTCGGAGAGCGTCTCCGGTGCCACGGGGCCCGTCGGCTCCATCGCTAGCCTCGCGGCTTCGGCGCGGAGGGCCCGCCACCGGAGCGGCCCCGGAGGACTCCGCTCCGTGCGGTGAGGAGGGCCAGCGCGGTCACCGCCACCCCCGAGGAGGTCGCATAGGCGGCGGCCAAGCCCGCCGCTCCCCAGGCCGGTGCCAACAGCGCAGCCGCGGTGACCAGGGTCAGGTCGCGCGGCAGGACGACCGCGAAGAGGAACGTCCACATGCGCGCGGTCGACTGGAAGGCGCCCATCATGATTCCGGAGGCTCCGTCGAGCACCGTCGAGCCCATGAGGATGGCGAGCGCCAACGCGCCTTTCCCGAAGTCGGCGCCGTAGATCGGCAGGAGCAGCGGCGCGCCGAGCGAGATCGCGAGGGCGCTGGCCCCGGTGACGCCGACCGTGACACCGAGCGTCGAGCGGAAGATCCCGCGGAACGCGGCGACGTCCCCGCGGCCCTTCGCGTCGTTGAGCGCGGGGATCGCGGTCCCCGAGAGCACCCCCGGGATGAACAGCACGATCGACCGGAAATTGCTCGCCGCGGCGAACAGCGCCATCTCCCCGAGGCCGTGCGGCTGCCGCACGAGCACCGCGCTCGCGATCCAGATCGCGGGCATCGCGGTCAGGCCCGTCAGCGCTCCGGGCAGCGCGAAGTGGGAGATGATCCCCCGCTCCTCGAGGCTTTCCGAAAGCCCTGCGCGCATCCCGAGGCGATCGAGCTCCCGCACGGCGGCCGAGCGGGTCAGCCACCACACGAGCACCGCGTTTCCCGCGAGAGCTCCGACCGCGCCCGGGAGCCCGAAGCGGAACGCGGATGCCGCTCCGGCGACGACGAACGCGGGGGCGGCGACAAGGCTGACCGCCGCCAGGCGGTCGAACCGGTTCAGCCCCGCCAGGACGCCGCCGTGAAACAGCCCGGCCACCGTGAAGAAGGCGGCGATGCCGAGGACCGCGACGTGAGCCTGCAGGCCCGGCACGCCGAGCGCGCGCGCCGCGATCGGTCCCGACAGCGCGATGACGCCGGCCGCGACGACGAGACCGGATGCCGAGACCAGCGCCTGGCACAAGCGGGCGATCCGGCCGGCGCGGCGGGGGTCGGTCGCGCGGAACTCCGCGACGTACTTGGTCGCCGTGCTCGCGGTGGAAAAGCTCGCGACCTGCGTGAAGGTCTGGAGCGAGGTCTGCAGGATCCCGAACGCCCCGAACGTTTCGCGGCCAAGTGCTCGTGCGCTGGCGATGTTGACCGCGAACGTCGCCCCCTGCGAGACGCCCCAGCGGACGATGTTCCAGGCGAGGTGCGGCGTGGCGACGCGCGGAAGGGAAAGCCGGCGCGAGCGCGCGCCGACGAGTGCCGATCCGTCGGGAGATCGGTCCGTCACGTTGTCCTCACCTCGCGCACGCTGCGAAAGGCGGCCGCCGGCGCGGCCGCGAAGATAGCACGGTGCGCCGGCGCCGAAGCACGGGGACGTCTAGATCGAGACCCCGTACTCGCGCCGCCACAGATCGAACATCACGAGCCCGAACAGGCGCTCCCCGTTGGCGTGGCCCCTCGAGATGCCCTCGATCAGCCCCTGCACGACCTCGCGGTCGAAAAGGCCGTTCGACGAGGAGAGCAGCACGTCGCCGAACATCTCGCGCCACGGGCCGTTCCGCAGCCAGCTCGACAGCGGGATCGAGAAGCCCTGCTTGCGCCGCTGGTCGAAGGTCGGCGGGAACAGCCGCGCCGCGAGCCGCCGCAGGAGGATCTTCCGCGCGTCCGGGGTCGTCTTCAGGCGGGACGGGACGCGGCCGAACGCGAACTCGACGATGCGATGATCGAGCAGCGGCGCGCGCACCTC
>DATKHQ010000214.1:0-4098 GCA_035510175.1 Candidatus Sulfotelmatobacter sp.
GCCGCGCGCGCCCGATCCTCGATCTCGAGGAGATCTCTCCTCGACGAAGCGTGCCTGTCGAGCGCACCGCGAAGCTCGTCGCCGAGCAGCGGCGCCGCGTCGCTCTCGTCCGAGACGCTCCACGCCTTGCGGTTGTGGATCGCACGGCGGATCGCGAGCACCGCGAGGCGGGGCGCGGACGGGGCGTGACCCGGCGGGCCCGCAGCCTCGAAAAGCGACGCCGAGAGGCGCCCGGTGTCCTCGCGGATCCGGTTCTCGCTCGCAGCGAGCGCCCGGAGCGCTCCAGGGCTCGCGCTGCCGTGGAAGGTCTCGAGGGAATCGAACGGGCGCGTGGCGACCCGCAGGAGCAGGACGGAGGTCACGCGCTCGGCACCTCGGTCGCGGAGTGGAAGCGCCACATGAAGTACCTCAGGATCGCCTCCGACATCGCCCAGATCCCGAGACGGTTGGCGTGCATGTGCGTGTAGGACCAGACCAAGTAGATCGGATCCTGCGGGAGCGTTCCGTCGGCGAGGCCGAGCCGCACGCGCTCGGCGACGGGGCGCGTCGCCTCGAGCGCCCGTGCGGCGATCCGCGCGGGTTCCTCGCCTCCCCACTGCCGGACGGGGTCGCCGGCCGAGCCGCCGTCGAGAAGGTCGGACAGCCCCGGCGCGAGCGCGCGGTACTTCGCGTCGAGAGTCGCCAGGTCCTCGGCGGACCAGTCGCCGTCCTTGATCGCCCACGAGTGACCGAACCGGTAGAAGTCGCGCCGCGTCGGCAGGTCGAACGCGAACAGGTCGAGCAGGCGCTCCGTGAACAGCAGGCTCCACTCGCGCCGCGTGCGCGAGACGGCCCCGTTCGCCTCGGCCGCGAGGTAGTCGAGGCAGGCGAGGGAATCCTGGAAGAAGACCTGCTCCGCGAGCGGCATGCCCACTGCCCCCCCGTACCGGTCCCACTCGCGCTCGTACGAGGCGAACTCCACGTCGCCGACGAGACCGTCCTCCCGGGCGCGCGCAAGCCCCTCGTCGATCCGGCGTTTCACCGGCCCCGCGACCCAGGCGCTCCGCCCGAGTACGCGAAACCGGAGCTGGTAGTCGGGCTCGCTGTAGCGCGCGAAGAAGATGCTGTCGAGCTCCGGGGCGCCGGTCAGGTCGCGGACGACCGGACCCACGAGCTCACGAAGAATCCTGTCGTGGGATTCCTGGGGGGCGCGCATCAGCGTGTAGAGGCAGGATTCGTCTTCGGCCATGGGATGGGATTGCGGCCGGAGGCGCATCGACGCCCCCGGCCGCCGGATGCGGTGTCTACCGCGCCGTCTGGACGGCGATCGTCGTCGTTTCGCGGCAGGGGCAGGTGCACAGGCGGGACGTGCTCGACGAGGTCGAGCATCCGCCTCCGCGCTCGCGGCTTTCGATCTCCTCGACTTCGAGTCGCAGCGCGCCGGTCTTGACGTCGTTCATGACGGTGATCCTCCTCGGGATTAGGCGGTCTCCGACGCGACCACGCTCGCGGCCGCCGTCGTGAGCCGGCAAAGACATGTGCAGTGCCGCGACGTGGTCGACGACGTGCAGCTGCCGCCGGCGCGCTCGCGACTTTCGATCTCCTCGACCTCGAGACTGAGAATGACGGGCTGGTTCTCCCTCACCGGGCCTCCTCGGCGGGCTCCGTGCTTCGACCGCTCCTGGCAAGCGGCGGGCTCTCCATGAGCCACCGGAGCGCGCAAACCCCACCTCAATACGCCGGTCCGCCACCTCCGTCAAGCAGGCGGTCCGCCCCCCAAACGATGGTGGAAATAGTGGAGGATCGCATCCGCCTCCGCGAAGACGCCGATCCTGTTCTCGTGGCGCGCGAGCAGGCGCCGCGCGCTCCCGATCCGATCTGGCTCCGGATCGATCGCGCGCGCCCGGTCCCAGCGTGCGAGCGCCGCACGAGCCGGTTCCGGCCCGCCCCACGCGTCCGCACGCCCCGCGCGCGCGGCCTCGGAGAGCGCCTCGAGACCGTTGCGCAGCGCTTGGAACTTCTCCTCGAGCCCCCGCACTGCCACCGCGTCCCACCGCCCGATCTCGATGGGCCAGCGGTACGCCTCGCGATGGAGGGCCTCGCGCTCGCCGGCGGCGAGCCCGAGCACCGCGAGGGCGCGTGCGATCGACGCGAACGCCAACTCGCGCCGCGACCGGGAGACCCTCCCGTCCAGATCGAGCCGGACGATCTCGGCGGCGGCGAGGCTGTCCGCCACGGAGTCCGTGGATTCCGGCGTCAGGGGCTCGGGGTGCGCGGTGACGATCAGTCGCCAGTCGGGCTTGATCGCGCGCAGAAACGAATGCGTCCCGGTGGCGATCAGCGGCGCGGCGCGCGAGACGATCAGCGCGTCCTGCGCGTCCGGCTCCGCGGGCAGCACGAGGGCGTCGGTCCCCGAGGTCTCGTCGAGCTGGTACCAGGCGTCCATCAGATCTCCTTTCGGAGGAACTCCGCCCGCTTCATCCTCTCCCGGATTCGCTTCGCCCGGCGCTCGGCGACGGCGCTACCCGCCCCGGGGTGCCAGGCGTGCGGGTTCGGGAGGCACGCGGCGAGGCGCGCCGCTTCGTCCTCGTCGAGATCGGAGGCGGGCTTGCCGAAATACGCCTGGGCCGCGGCCTGAGCGCCGTAGATCCCGTCGCCGAACTCCGCGACGTCGAGGTAGATCTCGAGGATCCTCTTCTTGTCGAGCGTGCGCTCGAGTTGCCAGGTCAGGATCGCTTCCTTCACCTTCCGCAGCGGATTGCGCGAGGGGGACAGCCAGAGGTTCTTCGCCACCTGCTGCGTGATCGTCGACGCGCCGCGCGGCGGCTCGTGGTCCCGGGCGGCCTGGGCGATCGCTTCCTTCATCTCGTGCAGGTCGAACCCGTTGTGGGAGAAAAAGCCGATGTCCTCACCGACGAGGACCGCCCGGCGGAGACTCGGCGCAATTGCCGCATACGGCACCCAGCGCCACGAAACCCCATCGCTCCGTCCCACCTCGCGCGCTTCGCGGCGGTAGAGATCGATGAAGGCGGTGCTCTTCGGATTCCGGCGCGCGAGGCCGCCGACGTCGGGCCAGGTGCGGATCTCGTTCGCCACGTACAGCGCGATCCCCAGGACGAGGGCGAAGACGAGCCGGCGCACGACGACGTGTCCGCGAGATCGCGATCGCGGCATCAGCGCAGCGCCAGGAACCAGGCGTACGCGACCAGCGCGACCGCGCCGAATGCGGTCGCCGCCTGCACCGCCGCCTTGCGCGCGTACCGGTCCGGGCTGGTGCGTCCGAGCACGAGCCCCGCGCCGATGCCGGCGGCGAATCCGAGCACGTGCGCCCAGACGTCGATCGTGCGGATCGCCGTTGTCGCCTCGCCGGTATCGCGCTCGAACCCGCCGAGCCACGCCAGGAGCACGATTCCCAGCACGATCGGGGCGGCTCGCCTGAGGCGGGAGTGCCGCACGTGGCGGCGGCGCATCCAGTCGTGGGCGACGAGGACACCGAGCACGCCGAAGACTCCCGTCGACGCTCCGATCGAGGCGTGCGCCGGCGACTGGATCCACGCGTTGGCGAGGTTTCCGAGAGCACCCGTGATCACGAAGGAGAGCCAGGCGAGCCCCGAGCCCACGCTCTGCGCGAGCATGACGCCGAACAGCGCGCCGAACGCGAGGTTCCCGGCGAGGTGCAGCGCGTCCGCGTGGAGCGTCAGCGCGGTCAGGCTCCGCCACCAGACGCCCGCGCGGATCAACGACGCGTCGGCGCACCCGATGTTGGCCCAGTCGATCCCGGAAAACCCGCGGCGCTCCACCACGTACGCCGCGGCGAGGAGCACGGCGTAGACGGCGGCTCCCCAGACGCCGTCGGTGATCGGGGTGACAGGGGGCTCCCGCAGCGGCCATCCCTGATTCTCACGGGAGAACTTCGCGATCTCCGACACGGCGCGCGTGCCCTGTCCGAGCGGAACGATGACGACGTGGTCGATCCCCATGCGGGTCGTGGCCGCGGGAATGCCCAGGGCCTCGAGGACGAAGACGTGGTCCTCCGCGGTCTTCCGATCGACCGAGCGGGAAACCTCGATCCAGTCCGGGGAGAGTGCGCTCACGCGCGGAGTCCCGAACCGTTCCACT
>DATKHQ010000215.1:0-14189 GCA_035510175.1 Candidatus Sulfotelmatobacter sp.
GAAGGCGTCGTCCCGCAGCGCCAGCCGGAAGGCGTCGTTGGCGACGACGTTACGGACCGCCTCGTCCGAGATCGCATGCTGGAACGCTTGGTCGGCGAACAGGCGGCGCGCCTCGGGGTCGTTCACGATCCGGCTGAACGACTCGTTCTGGGCCCAGGTCGCGATGTCAGACGGCGTGACCTTGACGTCGTCGCCGGTGATCTGGGTGGCGTGGTAGCGCTGTGCGCCGCCAACCGTCCCCACGACGTCCTTGGGGTCGGGCGGGTAGTGATTGAAGAAGAGCACCAGGGCGCTCGCCACCAGGAGCCCGCCGCCGATGAACACGACCTTCGCGCTGACATGTTTTCCGTTGCTCATGAATCCTCCGCTCTCGAAGTCAGTATCGGAACTTCTCCGATCCCCCTGCCAGAACTACAACCCGAGGCCGGGTTGGTTGGTCCAAACGCTTGATTCTCCTCACCTATCCCCGTCCGGGCAGCTCTATGACGCCGGCCTTCTGGCTCCCCGCCTCGGTGACGACGTCGATCTCCACGGTGGCTCCCGTCTCGGCTGTGGGTGTCAGGTCGAACGAGAGCTCGCCGTCCGCCGGCCGGGCCCAGCGGACCGTTCCGGTTGAGACGGCCGGGCTCCCCGAGGCCCGCCTGACAGCAACGAGCGCCGGGTCGAACCGCAGGACGACCTCCGACCCCGGCGCCCCGGAGAGGTGCGCGGAGACGGAGTAGCGGTCGCCCAGGTCCCGGACCTCGGCCGACCCCTCGAACCCCGCCACCCGAAGAGGCACGCGCGTGACTCCTTCGGCGGCGCGCGGCGCCCCCATCGTTCCCGCCGCTTCCCCGGCCACCGGCGCACGGAAGAGTGAACCCCGTCCCGCCGCCTGCAACCCCAGCACGACGAGCGCCGCGCCCGCGCAGACGGCATACACCACCGGAGCCCACTGCCTCCGATGGTCGCTCCATAGGCTCCGGAGACGCTCGGGCCAGGTGCCGCGCCTCGGCATCCGCTGTGTCCGGATCGCGCGCGCGACCCCGTCCGCGAATCCGGCGGGCGGGGAAACCCGATCGAGGCCGCTGATCGTCGCCGCGAGGGCCCTCATGCGCTCTCGCTCCTCGCGGGCGGCCGGATCGTTCGCTATCGATCGCTCGAGGGCGGCGCGCTCGACGTCGGAAAGGGCGCCGTCGATCTCGAGTTGAATGAGGGTCTTGATGTCGGGGGGTGCGCTCATCTCAGCACGCCTTTCTGCACGAGCCGGTCCTTGAGCTCCTGTCGGGCAGAGAACAAACGGGACTTGACCGTCTTTTCGGGGACGCCGATGACCTCCGCGATGTCCTCGTACGACAGGTCGAGAAAGTGCCGGAGCACCAGGACGGCCCGATGGTCGGGGCGGAGCCGCATGATCTCGTCCTGCACCTGCCGGTCGCGCTCGCGCTCCACGAGCGCCTCGATGGCGCCCTCCGCCCCGGAACGGAGGTCGCCCGTGAGCGGCTCCTGTCGCCCGCTGCGCTTGAGGTGGTTGAGGGACTCGTTGATCGCGATCCGGTAAATCCAGCTGTAGAACTTGTAGCGCGGGTTGAACGAGCCGAGCTCGCGAAAAGCTTTGAGAAACACCGTCTGGGAGAGGTCTCGGGCGTCCTCCGCGTCGCGGACCATCCGGAGGACGGCGTTGTAAATCGGTCCCTGGTAGCGCCGGACCAACTCGCCGAAGGCAGGCTCGTCCCCGCCTCGTGCCGCCGCGACCAGACGCTCGTCTCCTGGTTCATCCGTCATAAGTACAGGCGACCGCCGGAAAAGTTGGCGGGGACGCTATTTCGGCGGCGCCGGCTCGATCTTGAATATGAAATGGAGGCCGGCGTAAGTAAACACGTCGACGATGTGAGGGGTGACGTTCACGAGCGTCAAGCCGCCGCCGCTTCCCCTCAGCCTCTTTTCCGTCTTCACCAGGACCCCGAGACCGAGGCTCGAGATGTATTCGAGGCCGCCGAGATCCAGGACCGGCGCTCCGGAGAGCGCGTCGAGAACCGACTCGGCCTTCGCCGCCTGGGAGGCGTCGAATCGCCCCGAGATCACTACCTTGCCCCCCTCGATCTGCTTTATGTCGAGCATCTCTCACCTCAGCGATTTCGTGATCGTGGTCGTGCTGGTTCCGCCGACATAGTCGTAGGCGATCTCGTCCACCATCTTCTTCAGGAGATGAATTCCCAGGCCGCCGGGGCGGCGCGCCTCGATCGGCGTATCGACGGCCGCCTCCGGCGCCTCGCGAACGTCGAAGCGCGGCACGCCGTAGTCGGTCACGCTGACGTGCAGGGCCGTCTCGTCGCGGCACATCGCCACGAGGATCGGCGCATGCCCGCCCGCCGCGTACTTCACCTGATTCGTGAAGAGCTCTTCCACCGCGAATTGCACCGGGAAGAGATGTCTTTCCGGGATCGACGCGTCCGCGAAGAACTGGCCGATGAACTCGAAGATCTCCTCGAGCGACGCCACCGTGCGCTCGAAGGTTCGCGACGTGCGCACCTCCCCCATGCGCGCAGCGTGCCACATAAGGGGGTCGGGAAAAAGAGTTACGGCTCGGGGACCACGGAGCTCGTGGCGCGGGGGACACCCAGCGGGAAGCTCCCCGAAAACTCCGTTCGAAGGACGTCCGCGAGCGTCGTGCGGGCCAGGGCGTCGATGAAGGTGTGCCGGGCCGACTTCCACGCGTAGTGGAGCGGGCAGGCGTGCTCGTCGGAGCAGAGCTTCTGGCCGAGGACGCACAACGTCCGGTGGGCGAGGTGGTCGAACGGCTCCACGATCTCCAGAAGCGTCAACCGATCCGGGTCGCGGCGGAGCCTGAATCCGCCTCCCCGTCCGCGCTGGCTCTCGAGCACGTCGGTCGAGACGAGCGTCTGGAGGATCTTGGCGAGAAACGGAGGAGGCAAGCCCAAATCGTGCGCGACCTGCCGGCTGAGCACGAATTTCCGGTTTTTTCCCGCGCCCAGGTGGGCGACAGCGCGCACCGCGTACTCCGAGCTCCGTGAAAGCACCCAGCCCCCGTGCCTCTCTCAGTCGTTCCCGACCGGCCGGACCGGCTCCATCGACCTGGCGATCTCGGCGGCAAGCGCGCGCTCGCACGTTTCGCAAGATCGGCCCAGCGCCGGGCAGGGGACCCCGTCCGCCTGAGCCTCCGGGCAGCATAGAGATAAGTAATTGAAATTAAACGAGTTGCTGCGATCTGTCCGGCGAGATTCCATCAGCGACCTCACCGGGAGTGGAGCCCAGGACCATTTGCGACGGGTGTGAGTATAGACCGAAAATGGTTTTTTAGGGAGTTGAATATCTGATTATCCTTTTTGGCGCCGTCCTTGCTCCACTCCGTACCCGACGCTCGTCTGGAGGACGATCGGATGACCGAGCTCGCCGAACGACCCAAGCCGTTTCTCTTTCCGGAGTTCTGCAAGGGGTGCGGGCGCTGCATCGATTCATGCCCGAAGCACTGCCTGTCCTCCGGAGCCGGGATCAACCCCGAGACAGGACTCGTCCCGATCGTGATGGACCTCGAACGCTGCAACGGCTGCGGGCTCTGCATGTCCGCGTGCCCGGAGCCGTACGGCCTCGCCGCGACTCCCGCCTACGACGCCGAGTTCGAGCTGCAAGACCCCGCGATGCTGTTCGGGCGCCGACCGGGACGGACGGAGCCCGCGACATCGATCCCCGACGCGCCCCTGGACCTTCCCAGGGCGACACCGCTCGTCGTGAAGGGGACGTACGCGTCCGCCATCGGGGCTCTGCTGGCCGGCTGCCGGCACTTCTTCGGCTACCCGATCACGCCGTCGACGGAGGGCGCCGAGCTGATGGCGAAGATCCTCCCGAAGCTCGACGGCGTCTTCCTGCAGGCGGTCAGCGAAACGGCGACCGTCAACATGATGTACGGATGCGCGGGCGCGGGCCTGCGCTGCCTGACGTTCACCTCGTCGCCCGGCTTCAGCCTGATGCTCGAGGGGATCTCCTACATGATCGGGGCGGAGCTTCCCGCCGTGTTCGTGAACGTGATGCGCGGCGGACCAGGGCTCGGAAACATCGGCCCCGAGCAGGCCGACATCAAGCTCGCCTGCCGCGGGCTCGGGCACGGCAACACGCAGGCCATCGTCCTCGCTCCCGCCACGCCTCAGGAGATGCTCGATCTGACGATGCTCGCGTTCGACCTCGCGTTCGCGTATCGCAATCCGGTGATACTCCTCGGCGACGGGTACCTGGGCCAGATGACGGGCCGGGTCGACCTGCCGAAGACCGCACTCTGTCCCGGCCTGCCCGCATGGAGCGTCTGGGGGGACGCCGCGCATCGCGACAACCTGATCTGCTCGATCATGCTCCTCGAGACCGATCTCGAGGCGCACAACACCCACCTGAACGAGAAGTACCGGTCGATCGCCGCGAAGGAGCAGCGCGCCGATCGCTTCCTCTGCGACGACGCCGACGTCGTGCTCGTCGCCTGCAACTCTCCCGCGCGGATCGCCAAGGGGGCGGTCCGTGAGCTCCGCGCGCGCGGGATCAAGGCCGGGCTGTTCCGCCCGGTGACCCTCTGGCCCTTCCCGATCGACGCCTTCCGCGCGGTGGCCGGGCGGGCGGGGCGGATCGTGGTCGTCGAGGCGAGCGCCGGGCAGCTCGAGGACGAGATGCGACTGGCGATGAGCAAGGACGAAACGCAGACCGCCGCGACGATCGATGCGGTGCGGAGGATGGGCGGGGTCCTCCCCGGCCAGCGCGAGATCGTGGATCGGGTGGTCGCCCTCGCGGGAGCACGCTCATGAGCACCGTCTTCTACGAGCGGTTCGAGCGCCACGCGCACGGCGAAGGCCTCAAAGGCCACGCCACGCACTACTGCCCGGGGTGCGGCCACGGCCTCGCCCACAAGTACCTCGCGGAAGCGATCGACGCGCTGGGCATCCAGGACCGGACAGTCGCGGTGTCGCCGGTTGGCTGCAGCGTCTTCCTCTACTACTACTTCGACGTCGGCAACACGCAGGCCGCCCACGGCCGCGCCCCGGCCGTGGCGATCGGGCACAAGGTCGCGAACCCCGGCTCGATCGTGATCAGCTACCAGGGCGACGGCGACCTGGCCTCCATAGGCCTTGCCGAGATCGTGAGCACCGCGCAGATGGGGATACCGATCTCGGTGATCTTCATCAACAACGCGATCTACGGGATGACCGGCGGCCAGCTCGCCCCGACGACCCTGCTCGGCCAGTCGACGGCGACGACGCCCGGCGGCCGGCCGCTCTGGATGGGCCAGCCGCTCAAGGTAGCCGAGCTGATCGCCCAGCTCGACGGGCCCGTCTACGTCGAGCGCGTCGCCCTGTACGACAACAAGCAGCGCACGCGCGCGAGGAAGGCGATCCGGAAGGCGATCGAGCTTCAGGTCGAGAACCGCGGCTTCAGCTTCGTCGAGGTTCTCGCGGAGTGTCCCACGCACCTCGGGATGACCCCCGTCGAGGCCGAGGCCTGGGTGCGCGACGCGATGACCGCCGTGTTCCCGCTCGGCGTGAAGAAGGACGTGACCGCGGAGCCGCGCGCGGTCCCGAACCGGCCGCGGTTCGACGTGCCGTCCTTGACCGCGGCCATCGAGGCCACCGACGAGGCTCCGCCGAGGTTCAGCCCGGGCTTCCCCGCGCACGTCGATCCCTCGGACATCGCGCTGAAGCTCGCCGGGGCGGGAGGGGACGGAGCGCAGACCGCGGCTCTCCTGGTCGCCCGCGCCGCGATCAACGAAGGATTCGACGCCACGCACATTCCGAGCTACGGCCCGGAGTCGCGGGGCGGGACGTCCTACGCGGATGTCCACGTCGCCCGCGAGGACGTGCTCGACCCGGCCTCCCCACATCCCCACGTGCTCGTCGCGTTCAACGCGCCGAGCCTCGCGAAGTTCGGTCCGCAGGTTCGCCCGGGAGGGACGGTGCTCTACGACAGCTCGACCGTGCTCGAGGCCCCGCCGCTCCCGGACGGATTGCGGGTCGTCGGAATCCCGTTCGCGCGGATCGCGAGCGACCTCGGGAGACCGGTCGTCAAGAACGTCGTCGCGCTCGGCGCGCTCCATGCCGCGACGTCCCTGTTCCCGGCCGAGACCTTCCTCACCGCGATTCGCCAGGCGCTCGCGGCCAAGTGCGCGATGATCCCCCTCAACGAAGAGGCATTCTCCTGGGGGGCGAAATCCGTGCGTGGGTGCTGATCGTGCGCCCGGCCGCCTCAGCGTTCGGCCTGATGGCCGCGCTCCTCGTCTTCGCGCCCGTTCCCGCGGCCGGGACGGCGGAGGAGGAGATCGAGACCTGCCTCGCCTGCCACGGGGACGCGGGCCTGACCAAGGATCTCCCGGACGGGCGAAAGATCTCGCTCCACGTCGATCGCGACGCGATCGCGAGATCCGTCCACGGAAGGAGCCTGCGCTGCACCGATTGCCACTCGGGAATGGTCGAGGTGCCGCATCCGGAGCGGGCGGCCAAGACCGCCGAGGAGTTCCGTTCCGGATTCCGCGAGGCGTGCAAGCCGTGCCATTTCGACAAGTACGCGCAATCCCTCGACGGCGTCCACGCCAAGGTCCTCGCCGCGGGAAACCACGCCGCTCCCGTCTGCACCGATTGCCACGGCGCGCACGACGTCGCTCCGGCCGCCAAGCCGCGCACGCGCATCTCGGACACCTGCTCGGCATGCCATCCCGACGTCGCCGACACCTACCTCAAGAGCGTCCACGGAAGCGCGCTCGCCCGGGACGGGAACCGCGACGTCCCCATCTGCACCGATTGTCACCGGGCGCACGACATCTCGGATCCCCGGATCGAATCCTGGCTCGTGAAGACGCCGGAGCTGTGCGCGCGCTGCCACACCGACGCGAAGATGATGGGGCGGTACGGGCTGTCCACGAACGTCGTGCAGTCCTATCTGTCCGACTTCCACGGCGTCACCGCGACGCTGACCCGGTCGCGCCACAACGATGCCCGAAGCGACGTGCGGGTGACGGCCCTGTGCATCGACTGCCACGGCGTCCACGACATCGCCAAGACCGGGGACGCGCGCTCCCCGGTGCTGCGCGCGAACCTCGTAAAGACCTGTCGGAAGTGCCATCCGACGGCGGGCGAGAACTTCCCCGACGCCTGGCTGTCGCACTACGAGCCGAGCTGGGGCAAGGCGCCGGCGGTTCACGCCGTCAAGGTGTTCTACGGGGTCTTCATCCCGTTCCTGATCGGGGGTCTGTGCCTCCAGATCCTGCTGCAGCTCTGGCGAATCGTGGTGAACCGATGAAGGACGATCTCGTCCGCTTCTCCCTCCGGCAGCGCCTCGAGCACCTCCTCGTGATGCTCCTGTTCGTCGTCCTCGCGCTGACCGGCTTTCCGCAGAAGTTCAGCGGCTCCGGCTGGGCTCGCGTCCTGGTGGACGCGATGGGCGGCGTCGAGTCGGTGCGCTGGATTCACCGCATGGCCGGTCTCGCGTTCGCGGCGGTGTGCGCGATCCATCTCGGCACGGTGATCGCGCTCGTTCTCACCGGAAAGGCGCGCCCGAGCATGGTTCCCGGGCGGAAGGACTTCAGCGATGCGGTGCAGACGCTGAAGTACTACCTAGGCGTGGTGGACGTGCCCGCCCGATTCGACCGGTTCGACTACCGGCAGAAGTTCGAGTACTGGGGCCTCGTGATGGGCGGGCTCGTCATGATCGCGACGGGGCTGATCCTGTACTTCCCGATTCTCGTCACGCGTGTCTTTCCGGGCGTCGCGATTCCCGTCGCCAAGGTCGCGCACAGCAACGAGGGGCTGATGGCGCTGCTCGTCGTGACCGTCTGGCACGTCTACAACGCGCACCTGAACCCGGACGTGTTCCCGTTCGACCTGACGATGTTCACCGGCCGGATCAGCCGGCACCGGATGGAGCACGAGCATCCGCTCGAGCTCGCCCGCCGCGAGCGCAAGGCGTGACGCGATGGACCGCGAGCCGATCCGCCGCGGGATCCAGACGCGCATCGCGATCCTGGTCCTGCTCGCGGCGCTCGCGCCGATGGCGCTCTTCGGCTGGGCGGGCCTCGCGGGCGTTGCCGAGCTGAGGGAGACGATCCTCGAGGACCGGCGGCTGCTGGTGCAGACCGCGGCCATTCACGTGGAGGCGGGGTTGCGCGCCGCGCTCGAGGCCCTCGCGGCGGTCCCCGCGGGCGACCAGCCGCAGGGGACGATCCGCGCCGCGCAGCGCGACGCGCTGCGGGTCGCCCGGCTGCGATCGCGCCTTCTCGCGGATGCGTTCATGGTCGATCGCGCGGGGGCGCTGGTGGCCTCGGGCTCCATCCGGATGCCGGAGCCGCCTTTCGCCCTCTCCGCCCATCCGGCGGTGCTCGCCGCGATCCGGCGGGGCGTTCCCGACGTCGTTCGCGACCGCGACGCCGGCGCGGACGATGCTCTCTACGCGGTGGTGCCGCTCAAGGACGCGACCGGGTCCGCGGCGGGGGCTTCGGTCGGCGTTTTCGACCCGGGATCGCCGGCGTGGCAGATGCTGCTGCCGCAGCGCCGGGGGGGTCTCGACATGCCGATGCGATTGATCGACGGCGAGGGCCGGCTCGTCGCCGGCCCGCCCATGCCCCCTCCGGCGCCCGACGATCTCACCTCCTCGGCGAAGCTCACCGTGCTGCCGTGGACGCTCGTCCTCGCCGAGACGCGAGCCGAGAACCTCGCGGCCGCGCGGGCGATCCAGAGGCGGTGGCTGCTTCTCGCCCCGGCGCTCGCCGGGGGGTGCGCCCTGTTCGCCTGGGGGGTCGCGCGCAGCGTCAAGCGGCCCCTCGAAGCGCTCGAGGTCGCCGCCGCGCGCATCAGCCGCGGGGACCTCACGGAGCGTTTGCCGAGCCTCGGCGACGACGAGATCGGGCGTCTCGGGCGCTCGTTCGAGGCGATGCGCGGGGCCCTCCTGCGGGACCGGGCGCGCGGCGAGCTGCTGCGAAAGGTGATCGGCGCGCAGGAGGAGGAGCGAAAGCGGATCGCCCGCGAGCTGCACGACGAGACCTGCCAGACGATCACCGCGCTCAAGATCAAGCTCGACGAGGCGGGGAAGGCGCCCTCCGCAGAGACGCGCCTCGAGCGCATCGCCACGGCGCAGGGGATGGCCACCCGCAGCGTGGACGAGCTTCACCGGATCATCTGGGACCTCCGGCCGTCGATCCTGGACGACCTCGGTCTGCTCCCCGCGATCCGCTGGCTGGCGCAGCGCGACCTCGCGCCGCGCGGCATTCACGTCCGCTTCGAGCTCGACGACGGGTCCGTGAGGCTCCCCGCCGAGGTCGAGATCGCCGTATTCCGCGCGGTCCAGGAGGCGATCAGCAACATCGCCCGCCACGCCGACGCGGAGACCGTGCTGATCGAGGTCGGTGTCACGGGAGGGATCCTCGAGATCGACGTCGAGGACGACGGCCGCGGATTCGACGCCGACGGCCTCGGCGGCCCCGTCGCCTCGGGGCGCGGCCTCGGGATCCTCGGCATGCGCGAGCGGCTGGAGCTCATCGGCGGCAAGGCGACGGTGGTCTCGTCGCCGGGGGCCGGGACGCGCGTCAGCTTCCGCGTTCCGCTCCCCGAGGAGACCTAGCATGGCGAAGATTCGCGTCCTGATCGCCGACGATCATGCGCTGATGCGCGAAGGAGTGCGCGCGCTCCTGCGCGACACGGTCGACATCGAGGTCGTCGGCGAGGCCGAGGACGGCGACGAGGCGGTCCGCGAGGTGAGGCGCCTGTCTCCCGACGTCGTCCTCATGGACGTCGCGATGCCGGGCTTGGGCGGGCTCGAGGCGACGCTCGCCATCCGGAAGGAGCACCCCCAGGTCCGGATCCTGGTGCTGACGCAGTACGACGACCGGGAGTACGTCTCCCGCTTCCTGAAGGCGGGCGTGTCCGGCTACGTCCTCAAGAAGGCCGCGGCCGCCGAGCTGGTCTCGGGGATCCGCGCGGCGCACCGGGGAGGTCTCGTGCTCGACCCCGAGATCGCCCGCGACGTGCTCGCGGAGGGAGCGAACGCGGGAAGCGACGCCGGGGAGATCGACCCCTACGAGTCGCTCACCGACCGGGAGAAGCAGGTGCTCAAGCTCGTCGCGGAGGGAAGCTCGAACAAGGAGATCGCGAGCACGCTCGACATCTCCGTCAAGACGGCGATGGCGCACCGCGAGCACCTGATGGACAAGCTGGGCGTCCACAACCGGACGGAGCTCGTGAAGTTCGCGGTCCGCCGGGGCGTCATCCAGCTCTAGCGGAGGACGGCTCAAGTCAGACCGAAGCTCTTGATCTTGTACCGGAGCGCGTCTCGGCTGATGCGCAGCAGCTGCGCCGCCTTCGTCTGGTTCCCGCCGGTGCGCTCCATCGCCTGCCGCACGAGCTCGTACTGGACGTCGCGCAGCGAGACGCCGTCCTCGGGGAGCCGGATCACGGCCGCTGCGCCGACCGCCGGGGCCCCGCCGGACGCGGGGGCGTCGTCGCCCGACTCCGCGCCCCCCGCGGCCTGGAGGATCTCCTCGGGGAGGTCGGTGACGTCGAGCTCGTCGCGGTCCTCCAGGATCATCGCGCGCTCGACGACGTTCCGGAGCTCGCGGACGTTCCCCGGCCAGTCGTAGCGCGCCAGGACCGCGAGCGCCTCGGCGGTCATGCCCTTCGTGGCTTTCTTGAAGTCCCGGTTGAACTGCTCGAGGAAGTGCTCGACGAGGTCGGGGATGTCCTCCTTGCGGTCGCGCAGGGCGGGGACGTCGATCGGAACGACCTTGAGCCGGTAGTAGAGGTCCTCGCGGAACGTCCCCGCCCGGGCCAGCTTGTCGAGGTCGCGGTTGGTCGCCGCGATGACGCGCACGTCGACGTGGATGTCCTGCGAGCCGCCGACCCGCTTGAACGTCTTCTCCTCGAGGAACCGCAGGAGCTTCGACTGGAGCCCCGCCCCCATGTCGCCGATCTCGTCCAGGAACACCGTGCCCTGGTTCGCCACCTCGAGAAGGCCCTTCTTCAGGGCTTTCGCGTCGGTGAACGCGCCGCGCTCGTGCCCGAACATCTCCGAGTCGAGCAGGGTCTCGGTCAACGCGGTGCACGTGATGTTCATGAACGGCTTGTCGGCGCGGCTGCTGGCGTAGTGGATCGCCTTGGCGACCACGTCCTTCCCGGTTCCCGACTCGCCGCGGACGAGCACGGTCGAGGCCGCCGAGTCCGCGACCTTCCGGATCTTGATCAGAACCTGCTCCATCGCCTTCGAGCGCCCGACGATGTTCGTGATGCCGTAGAGCCGCACGAGCTCGCTCCGGTGACGGCGGACCTCGCGCCGCAACCGGGTCGTTTCGAGCGCCTTCGCGATCGTGGCGGCGAGCTCCTCGTGATCCACGGGCTTGTTGAGGTAGTCGTGGGCCCCGAGCTTCATCGCCTCGACCGCGCTACCGATCGAGGAGAAGGCCGTCAGCAGGATCGCGGAGGTGTCGAGGTGCATCTCCCGGACCTGGCGCAGGACGTCGATGCCCGTCATGTCGGGGAGCTTGAAGTCGAGCAGGAGAAGGTCGGGCTCGTCCTCGCGAATCAGGTCGAGCGCCGCCGCTCCGGTCCCCGCCTCGACGACGCGGTATCCCGAGTCCTCGAGCCGCTTGCGCAGCGTCATCCGGAGCAGCTTCTCGTCCTCGAGGATCAGGATCTTCTCGTGGGTTTCCATCGATCACGCCCCCTGCGGGAGCGTGACCGTGAACACGGCCCCCGTTCCCGGCTGCGATTCGACGCGGACGGTCCCGCCGTGGCCCCGGACGATCTTGTCGACGATCGCGAGGCCCAGGCCCGTGCCCTGCGCCCTCGTCGTGAAGAACGGTTTGAAGATCCTGGGGAGGGCGTCCGCCGGGATCCCGGGGCCGGTGTCGCTCACTGAAACCGCCACGCCGTCGTGCACGGCCCGGGTGGCGATCGTCACCGTTCCCTTGTGATGCATCGCCTGGATCGCGTTCAGCACCAGGTTCATGAAGACCTGCTCCATTTGCCGGCCGTCTATCGGGACGACGGCGACCGGCGAGTCGAATCGGCGCTCGATCGTCACTGCGGCATCGTCGGGATCATCCTGCAGGACCTGGACGATCCGGTCGAGCAGCGCGTGAAGGTCCGTGGGCACCGGGTCCATGGCCTTGGGCCGGGAGTAGAGCAGCAGGTCGTGGACCATCCGGTTGAGCCGGTCGACCTGGTGGATGACCTCGAAGCCGATGTCGTGTCGCGGATCGTCCTTCGGGTACCCCTCGAGCAGGAGCTCGCAGCCGCCGCGGATCCCCGCCAGCGGATTGCGCACCTCGTGCGCGACCACCGCGGCCAGCTCGCCGATCGCGGCGAGGCGCTCGCTCTCGACGAGCTGCCTCTCCATCTGCTTGAGCGCGGTGACGTCGCGGACGATCGCGGTCGAGCCGGCGAACTCCCGGCCGCCGGAGTAGAGCGGGGCGACCGTAAGCGCGACGGTCACCGGCGTGCCGTCCTTCCGGCGCCCGTCGGTCTCGATGTTTCGCAGAGTGTGCCCTTCCCGCAGCGCGGCGTCGATGCGAGAGAGGCTCTCGCGGGTCTCTGCGTCGGTGGCGACGAGGATGTCGGCCGTGCGCCCGGTCATCTCGTCGCGGGTCCAGCCGAAGATCGCGTCGGCGGCCGGATTCCACGACGCGACGCGGCCCTGCGCGTCCCGGACGATGATCGCGTCCGCGGTGCCCTCGATGATGCGTGAGAGGAAGTCACGCGCCTCCTCAAGGCGCCGCTCGTACCCCGTGCGGTACTGGACCGCCAGGAACGCGATGATCGCTGCCATCGCGAGCCCGATGACGAGGGTGCGGAGCGTGCGGTAGAGGTCGTGGCCCCCCTCGGACGCGAGGTGCGGCACAACCGCGCGGTCGACCCCGCGCGCGGCGAGAAGGATCAAGGCCATCGCGAGCGGCGGGATCAGGATGAAGTGCCGGACGCGCACGCCTCCAGGGAAGAGAACGCCGCGCACGCGCGCCGACAAAGCCGACTTCGTGCGCTCGTTCGGAGGCGGCCCGGTCACGCCCGGGATGCTACACGACCCCAAGGACTCGCAGCGAGTGGGGGAAAGTCCGCAATCGGTCGGCCATATGACCCAGGTGACACCGCAAGCTCTGTGGATTCGGCGCGCGCCCGAGGGGCGGTGCCTTGGCCCGCCTATTGCGTTTCCATGGACGCGGGACGCGGGGCGCCGCGCGCGGCCGCCATCCCCCGAGGGAGACGCATGGGAGGTCCGCCCCGGATTCTCGTGGTCGAGGACGACCGCCTGCTGCGCATGGACGTCTCCCTCGTCCTCCGGCGCGAGGGGTACGACCTCGAGGTGGCCAGTGGCGCCGAGGAGGCGTTCCGTCTACTCCGCGATCGGCGCTTCGCGCTCGTCCTGACCGACGTTCTCCTGCCCGACGGGTGCGGCTTCGACGTGCTGCAGGCGGCCAAGCGCTACGACCCGTCGACCCGGGTCGTCCTCGTCACTTGCTCCCACGCCGTCGACGCAGGCGGCATGCCGGACCCGCAGGGTGCGGAGTCGATTCTCCTCAAGCCGTTCGCGCTCGCGGACCTCCTGGCGACCGTTCGCCGGCTCGTCACACCGGAGTCCCGCGCGTCATGAGCGCCGCGCGGCTCCTGCGGCTCGCAATCGCGGCCGCGGGGCTCCTGCCCGCGGCCCTCGCGGCGCGCGCCGCGGCGGCGCCGCTCCCTCCCGCCCCCGCGAACGACGACTGCCTGGCGTGCCACGGCGACGCCGACGCGAAACGGGACGACGGCCGCTCCCTCTACGTGCCGGCGAAGCGGTTCGCGGCCTCCGTGCACGCGGCCCTCTCGTGCACCGACTGCCACCGGGATCTCTCCCACGCCGAGCTTCCGCATCCGGAAAAGCTCGCCCCGGTCGCCTGCGCGTCGTGCCACCCCGATCCGGTCGCCGAGTACGGCAAGAGCGTCCACGCCGAGGCGCGGCAGGCAGGCAAGACCCTGGCGGCCACTTGTGTCGACTGCCACGGGACGCACGACATCGAGCCGAGCACCTCCCCGTCGTCCCGGACGTACGCGCTCAACCTCCCGAACACGTGCGGGCGCTGCCACGGCGACCCGAAGATCATTGCGGCCGGAGGCATCAAGATCGGGGACGTCGTCGCGAAGTACCACGACAGCATCCACGGCCGCGTCCTCGAGAAAAGCGGCCTGCTCGTCTCAGCGAAGTGCACC
>DATKHQ010000216.1:0-2272 GCA_035510175.1 Candidatus Sulfotelmatobacter sp.
CGTCGTTCTGGTCGGCGCAATTCACGCCGGACGGGCGTGATCTCTTCGCGACGTTCGCCGACAACAGGGACTACTCGTTCGAGACCGGGCTCTTCGACTCCGGCACCGGCCAGGAGATCGGTGATCGTAGCGCGCGCATCGACAAGTTCTTCTACGAGGACATCGGCGTCCTCCTCGGAAACCACGGCGCCGGCCGCGCCGTCCTCTGGAGGTGGACCTACCTCGGCTGGGCGACGCTGCTGTTCGACACGTCGTCCGGAACTCCGGTCCTGTCCAAGAGCCTTCCCGAATACTACGTGTCGCCGGAGTACGCTCCGCGGGACGACGCCGGATGGTACGAGTGTCACGGGTGGGACGATGGCTCGATCTTCGTGTCGGATGCCGACGGCAATCAGGTGTTCGGCGCAAGGAGTCCGAAGCCCGAGCTCCGATATCCGTCGGAAGTGCGCCGCGGCTACCTGGCGACGACGTTCGGCACGTCCATCGGCGGAGCCGGCATCTCCCTGTGGCGCGACGTCGCGCTCGACCGGCCGCCGGTCGCGGCGGCCGGGGGAGACCGCACCGTGGAGTGCTCGTCGCCGTCCGGGACGGTCGTTCATCTCGACGGGTCCGGATCGACCGATCCCGACTCGACGCCGGGGACGAGCGACGACATCGCGTCCTATTCCTGGGCCATCGACGGAATCGGTACTGTCGAACAGGTCGCTGCGGACGTGACGCTGCCGATCGGCCCCACGCACGCCAGCCTGACGGTCACGGACACGCTCGGCTTCGCGGATTCGAACGATGCGACGCTCACCGTCCAGGACACGCTCGCTCCCGACGTGAGCCTCGATCTGACGCCGGTCCTGGAGAACAACGTGTGGGCGCAGCTCTGGAAGCCGGTCGGGACGGCGGTGGACCGATGCGAGGGGGACCTCGGCCCTCCCGCGGAGCGGCTGCGTCTTCCCTCCGGGGCGGCTTCGGCTCCGACCGCGTTCGTCTACAGCCCGGAACGATCGATCGAGCTGCGCGGATCGGGCGACGGCCTGGGGGTGCGGCTGATCGGCCCGTCCGCGGCCGAGATGACCGGGCTCTGGGGCGCGGCGGTCGCGCGTGGAGGCTTCGCGCTCTTCGATGGCGCGCCCGTCGGGCTTCCGTTCGCCGAGGCGGAGAAAGGGAAGGACGTGGATCTGCTCGAGAGGTGGGAGCTCGGAGGCGACGGGTCGCTCGTGCGAGCGACGGCCTACGGCAGCGGAGGCGATCATCTCGTGGACGCCACGGCCCAAGACCAGGGCGGGCGCGCGGCGACCACGTCGATCTCGCTCCGCGGGCTCATCGCGGGCGTTTGCGCCACGGCGCCTTCCGACGTGCGATGCGTTCGCGCTCCCGCCCCTGCGCCTGGTCCGGCGAATCGTCAGTCCGGCCGCACGCTCGCGACCGCACGGTAGCGCGCGATGAGCCGGCCGAGGGCCGCGATCCCGAAGGGCTTGACGCCGCGCCCGCGGTTCTCGTCCCCGATCTCGAACGCGAGGGTCCACTGACGGAACAGCATCCGGTAGGCGGCGAGCAAGCCGTTCTGCGCGTCGTAGATCGCCGTCGCCTCGGAGGTGACGCCGTTCAGCTCGATCACGCGGAACTCCCCGCGCCGGAACGCATCGACCGAAGGTGAGCGAACGTCGTAACGGCCGAAATAGAACCCGTCGAACGCGCGGCTGACGCGGTCGATGGCCTCCTCGAGCGCCGGCGTGATCAACGGCCTCCCGTCGCCGAAGATCGCGCCGCGGCAGTGCGTGCCGATCTCGACCAGGCGGACGCGCTCGCCCGCGGGGACGATCTCGTGCTGCCGCGCGCGGTTCACCGCGACGTAGATCGGAGCGAGCGCCACCGCGCGGCGGTCGGCGAGGATCAGGCGCTCGAGCGTGCTCGCGCCGTCCCCGGTCACCTCGGGGAAAGCCTTCGCGGTGACCGAGAAGACACGGCCGGAAGGTTCCGAGGGCCGGCGGGCGTAGAAGACGCCGAACTCGACGCCGGGGACGTACTCCTGGACGAGCAGTGGCTCCGGGGCCTGCTCGATGTGGGCCGCGATCTCCTCCCACGTCCTCGCGATGAGGACTCCCGAGCCTCTCTGTCCCGCGTCGGGCTTGAGCACCATCGGGAAGTCGAGGTGGTGTTCGGCGGCGAATGACCGGATTGCGTCGACGCGTTCGGGTGGAGTTCCCGCGGCGGGGAGCAGCATCCACGCCGGGATCGAGTCTCCCGCGCCGGCGAGCCCCCGGAGGATCGAGGCCTT
>DATKHQ010000217.1:0-1931 GCA_035510175.1 Candidatus Sulfotelmatobacter sp.
TAAAAGCTCGTTCTGGTTGAGCTTCGTGATCGGCGTCTTGAGGCCGACGCGGATGCCCTCCTTGACCAGGTTCTCGATGCCGCGGACGGTCTTGTCGAACGACCCCTTGATCCGCGTGAGCGCCTCGTGCGTCTCGGGCCGGGCCCCGTGGATCGAGATCTCGACCTCGACGGGCTTGAGCGCGGCGATCCTCTTGGCCATCGCCGGATCGGCGATGAGATACCCGTTCGTGTAGAGGCGCAGCGCCATGCCGAGGCGGCGCGTCTCGTCCGCGATCTTGAAGAAATCCTTGTGGCAGAGGGCCTCGCCGCCGGTCAACGTCAGATAGAGCACTCCGAAGTCGGCGATCTTGCGCAGCGCGTCGAAGATCTCGGGCGTCGTCATCTCGCGGCGCCCGGTCGGCGAGTTGTAGCAGAACGTGCACAGGTGATTGCACCGGAACGTCAGCTCGATCTGAGCGGAGAGCGGGATCGCGTCGGCGAACGCCTTCTCGACGATCCGGCGGTACGGGGTGACCTGCTCTGCCGCTTCGCTCATCAAGACCTCGTGCCCGAAGCTTCTGCCGTCTCGGCCAGCATCCCCGCCTGCCGGAGCTCGTCGAGGAAGCTCACCACATCGGCGCGGGCTGCCGCCTCATCGATCTCGAACTCGTCCGCGACACGCGCGGCAAGATCATCGACGCCGTGGGTTCCGTCGAGGAGTGAAAATACGACGATTCCCACAGGGTTCAAGACCTTGACCTCGGCGCGGCCGGGGAGCACGACGAGGCCACCCTCGTCACCGACCTTCCGGAAGGCGGAATCCGGGTGACGGCGGGGGCCGGCGTTGTGGGGGGTTCCAGCGCTCACGGGACACTCCGGCTTCGGTTCACTCCGCACGGGTGTGTCCCTGCAGAGTCGGACCCGATGGGACGATACCAACCCAGGGAAAGTGTACGATCAAGGTACTCTTTCGACAAGCTTGCCCAGGGCGCCCTCGAGCCGGTCGGCGTAGGCGTCGGCCTGACGAAAATCGAGCGCCCGGAGCTCGGCGACGCACTCGCGGGCGCCCGCGGCGTCCCCGGAGGCGAGCAGGGCGGCCCCCAGCGTGTAGGCGAACTTGGCCGAGGACGGGTCGATCTGTCGCGCCTGGCGGAGCTCCGAGAGCGCCTCGGGACCGCGGCCGAGCCTCTCGAGCGCGATTGCAAGATTGAAATGGGCCATCGCGAGACGAGGGGCGGCTTGAACCGCCTGCCTCAAGAGGGACGCCCCCCCTTCCAGGTCCCCGCGCTGCGCGCGGAGGGTGCCGAGGTTGTAGAGCCCTTCGGCGTCCCCCGAGCCGGCGAGATCGGCAAAAAGGGGTTCCGCCTCGTCGAGCCGTCCCGCGGTCGTGAGGATCACGGCGAGGGCGAGCTTGGCGTCGCGCGAGCCCGGCGAGGCCGCGAGCGCCTCGCGGCGCGCGGTCACGATGCGCGCGACGAGCGATGCGTACGCGGCCTCGTCGTCGCAGCGGTGGAACGTCAGGCGCGGGAAGCGCGCGGACGCGCTCGACTCCCCGGAAGGAAACGAGACGACGAAGACGGACCCGTCCCCCGCGTCCGCCCAGTAGACCGCGGCGTGCGTCTCCCGCGATTCGTCGAGCGCGAAGACGAGCCGCTCGTCCGCGATCGGGAAGATCAGGTGCACCGGATCCGTGGACCAAAGATCGACCCCCGCCGCGCGCGCGTACTCCACGGTCGCGTGCTTGTCGTGCGCGATCACCCGGAAGGCCCCCGGCGCGCTCCGCGCGACCGCGGCATCGGTCAGGCCGAGACGGTCGAGCACGCGGAGATCGGAGTAGTACGGGATCGCGCCGACGCAGCTGATCGCGACGTGCGTGTCGCGCGGAAGGACCCCGCGGTCGACGAGCGCCGCGAGCGCGCGCCCCTCCGGCACCACGGTCGCCAGGAACAG
>DATKHQ010000218.1:0-2959 GCA_035510175.1 Candidatus Sulfotelmatobacter sp.
CAGGCTGGAGAACGAGGACGCGCTGGGTGCGCAGCCGTCCGAACGCCTCGCGGATCTCGGGAACCGGCGACGAGACGTCCTCCGCGACGTCGGAGACGCTCGGCCGGACGCCGGTCTTCGCGAAGTGCCGGTAGATCGCGAGCTTGACGTCGAGGTCGGAGATCATCCCGCCGTCGATTACGGCACGATGTCGCAGGGTCCGTCCTGGACGCACGCGGTTGCGCCGGCGCACTGCGCGACGCACATGTTCGAGTACTTGCACCCGCCGGCGCAGGTGACCGGGCAGTAGTTGTCGGCACACAGGCAGAAGTTGCTGCGCGGACATCCGGTTCCGCCGCCTCCCCCGCCCCCGCCGCCGGGCTTTCCGGCGAGCAGTTGCGTCGAGCCGAACACCGCGACCAGCGTCAAGGCGGAGACGAGTCCGATTCGAGCGAGTCGAGTTCTCATGACGGCTCCTCCATCGGCCGATGCTACACCGGGACGTTGCCGGCGGCGTGGATGCGGCGTACATTGACGGCGCCATGACGCACCGCGCGATCGATATTCTCGGAATCTCCACCGATTGCGCCCCGTGTGCGTCTTCCGGCGGCCTCCCCGGCTACCGATACTGAACTCTTCCCTTCGATAGGCGAGCGGTTTGCCGCGCCCCATCGGGCGCGCTGTCGACCATCGCATTCCACATGTCGCATTTCGACAAAGGAGCAGGATCGCCATGGAAGCCCGTGAAGATTCGCGTTCAGCCTACGAAGCCGCGGCACAGGACGAGGCGGTCGATCCGCGCTGCGTCCCCGTCCATCTCGAGGGACCGGCCCCCGAGGGAGGCGCGATTCCGTACCCCGCCTACACGCTCGCCGATCACGGCACCTGGGCGCGCCTCTACGCCCGCCAGCGCGGGCGTCTTCCGGACCGGTCGTGCCGCGAGTTCCTCGACGGGCTCGACGCGATGCGCTTCCCCGACGCGCGCATCCCCGCGCTGCGCGACGCGAGCCGGGTCCTCGAGTCGGCGACGGGATGGAAGGTCGCGCGCGTGCCGGGGCTGCTGCACGAGGAGGAGTTCTTCGCCTTCCTCGCGCGCCGTGTCTTCCCGTCGACCGACTACATCAGGCCGCCGCACGAGATGGACTACACGCCGGCCCCCGACATGTTCCACGATGTCTTCGCCCACCTCCCGATGATCGTCCACCCGTCGTTCGCCGACTTCTACCAGCGGATGGGGCGCGCGGCGCTTCGGGCGAAGGGCGCCGACCGGCGGCGGATCGAGCGGTTCTACTGGTTCACGGTGGAGTTCGGGCTGATCGCGACGCCCGACGGGATCCGCGTCTACGGGAACGGCATCCTGTCGTCGTACTCCGAGATCGAGCACGCCCTCACCGATGCGGTGACGAAACTGCCGTTCGATCCCGCGCGGATCGTGGAGCAGGAGTACGACGTCAATCACCTGCAGCCGCTGCTGTTCGTGATCGACTCGTTCGAGCAGCTCGAGGCCGGGTTCGACGCGTGGGCGCGCTCGCGGGGGCTGATCGGCCCCTGACACGCTCCGGGCGTATCGTTGGGCGTGGCGACGCGACCCGGGATTCGAGCCGGCCTGCTGCTCCTGCTCCTGGCATCCGCGGTACGCGTGCGCGCGGCGACGGTCACCGTTCAGGTCGTCGAGCGTGGCGGGCGCGGGATCGGCAATCAGCGGGTCGTCCTCTATCCGGTCGTTCCGGGCGAGCCGTTCGACACCGGCGCGTTTGTCTTCCACGGTCGAGGCGCCGGGAGCTGCACGACCGATGCGGCGGGGGCGTGCACGATAGACGGACTAGCGGCGGGGGTCTACGTGCCGGATCTCCGGCCCCTCGTCGATCCCAACATGGCGCCGCCCATCGGATCGCTGACCGACGCGTACGGGACCGTCACCCTGGGGAAGGCCGAGGCGCGCGAGACCCTGCGGATCGAGCTCGACCGCGGCGTGCGCGTGGAGCTGCGCCTCGCGTTCAGCAAGACGCTCCCGTCCTCGCGCGCCGTGGAGCTGACCTCGGACACGGGGTTGACGACGCGCACGATGCTCGACTCACGCGGGCTCGCGGAGGTCGCTCTCGCCGGCGGCCACTGGACGGCGCACCTGACGGGCCCACAGACTGCGTTGCTCGCCAGCGTCGAGCTCGACGGCGAACCCCTCGACACGGCCGACGTGCCGTTCACCCTGACGCCGCCGTCCTCGAGCCGGTTCATCACCTGGACGATCACCGAGCCGTGCTCCGTCTACGGGATGGTAGCGTCGAACCGGCCGCAGCCGGGGGTCACGGTCGCGGCGACGCTCGTCGCCCCCGGGCCGTGGGCCTCCTCGCCCTTCTGCCGCGGGGTCGATTGCGCCGGAGCGCCGCAATCCGGAGTCGGTCCCAACGGCTGGTACTCGATGGAGTTCCCGTGCGGCGGCTGGTCGATCGCCCCGGCCGGACCGTCGCTGATCGAGTCGATGCCTCCGTCGGCTCGCGTCGACCTCGCGGACGGCCTCGGCGCTCGCGTCGATTTCACGGTCCGGGAGAAGGAGCCGAACGACGAAGGAGATGATTCCAAAGACGCGCTCGCCGTTCACGTCGAGGGTCCGACCAAGGAACCGATCGCGAGTGCGCCCGTCGAGCTCTGGCCCGACGCGGCGCCGAAGGAAGGCGGCGCGCCGCTTGGCGTCAAGACCACCTTTCCGTTCGGGGGGACGGCTTATTTCGAGCACGTTCCCGCGGACACAGCGTGGATACGGGTTAAGGTGCCGGGATTCCTGACGGGCGTCGTTCCGGTCCCGGCCGCCGATCCCGAGAGGAAGACCACTCGCCGCACCACCGTGCGACTCGGCCGAGGGGCTTCGATCGAGGCCAGAGTGCGCGATGCCGCGGACCATCCGGTTCCCGGAGTGGCTCTCGAGGTCGTCCTCGTCGATCCCCCGGACACGCATGGAGACGCCTCCTCGCGTCTGGCGGCG
>DATKHQ010000219.1:0-6384 GCA_035510175.1 Candidatus Sulfotelmatobacter sp.
GGTCTGCTCGAGAAACCGGCCGCCGAGGACCATCCGGTTGACCGAGGTGCCGCCGTGCACCTGATCCGGGACCCCGGGCCCCATCGTGAAGGTCGTCTTCGCGCTCCAGGTCCCGACCAGAGCCTGGAGCGGCGCGTGGCCGGCCGCCGGCGTGCTCGCCTTCTGCCAGAGCGCCTGCATGTCCTCGGGGTTCAGCTGTTTCTTCGCCGGTTTGCGCGCCGCGGCCTTCGCCGCCTTCTTGACGGTCTTCCTCGGACGCTTCTTCATCGCCATGTGATTGCCTCCGTGCGAACGATCCGCCGAGTATGACGGCGGCCCCAGCAGCGGCGCAAGCCGGACTCCGGTATTCTGTCCCCCACGCACAGGCGAGGTGTCCCATGCCCGCCAACCTCACGCCCGACTACCACCGCGCCGAGGAGCGGCTGCGCGAGGCGCGCACCGTCGAGGAGAAGATCGCCGCATTGGAGGAGATGCTCCGCGTCGTCCCGAAGCACAAGGGGACCGACGGGTTGCAGGCGGATCTCAAGGGGCGGATCGCGAAGCTGCGCAAGCAGCCCCCGAGCAAGTCGGGGCGCGCCGCGCACTCGCATATGGTGCCGCACGAAGGTGCCGGTCAGGTCGCACTTCTCGGACCGCCGAACGGCGGCAAGTCGACCCTCGTCTTCGGCCTCACACACGCGACTCCCGAGGTCGCCGACTATCCCTTCACGACGCGCGAGGCCGTCCCCGGGATGATGCGGTTCGAGGACGTCGCGTTCCAGCTCGTCGATCTCCCGCCGATCGCCGAGGAGCACGTCGAGCCCTGGGTGTACGACATCGCCCGGGGCGCGGATCTGATCTGGATCGTCGTCCCGATCGAGAACGCGGTCGACGGTCTCGAGCGAACCCGCCGGTTGCTCGACGCGAAGGGGATCGCGCTGCTGCCCGCCGGCGCGGCCTCCGGCCCGAACGCCCTGCCCTCGCTCCTCGTCGCCACCGGAATCGACCGCGAGGGCGCGGACGAGGACCTCGCGATCGTCGACGAGCTGCTCGAGCACCGCTGGCGGGTCGTGCCCGTCTCCGTCCCGACGGCGCGAGGGATCGACGATCTCGGCCGGAGGACGTTCGACGCCCTGAAGATCATCCGGGTGTACACGAAGCAACCCGGGAAGCCCGCCGATCGCGCCGCGCCGTTCACGCTGCCCTCCGGCTCCAGCGTCGGCGACCTCGCGATGCGGGTCCACAAGGACCTGGCCGCCGCGATGAAGCACGCGCGGATCTGGGGACATTCCTCGTTTGACGGTCAGGTCGTGCACGCCGAGCACGTTCTGGCCGACGGCGACGTGGTCGAGATTCACGCCTAGACAGGCTTCCACCCTCCGCTCACAATCCCGCCATCGAGAGGAGAGTCGCCATGTTCGAGCTCGATCGCCGCGGTTTCCTGAAAATGACGACGCTCGGGGCTGCGGGCCTGGCCGCCGCGCGCACGATCGGGGCGGCCGAACGCGAAGGCCCCGCGACCGCCGCCGCGGCAGGGGACGACTGGGACGCGATCTACGAGCAGTTCCCGCTCAGCCGCGAGCGAGCGCAGTTCGCCGCCTTCTTCCTCGTCTCGCACCCGCGCCCTGTCCGTCAGGCGATCGACCGGTACCGCCAGATGCTCGACGCCGACCCGATCGCCACCATCGAGCGTCATTGCTTCGGAGCACCGGAGGACAACCTTGACCTGCACGTCAAGCGCACGGCGGCCGCTTACCTCGGCGGGGACGCCGCCGACGTCGCCCTGACGCAGAGCACCACGATGGGCCTGGCGCTGCTCTACCATGGGCTCAAGCTCTCCCCCGGGCAGGAGATCCTCACGACCACGCACGACCACGTCGCGCACCACGAGGCGATCCGCCTCGCTGCGGAGCGGTCCGGAGCGACCTGGCGCAAGGTGGCGCTCTTCGACCGCTTCGAGGACCTCCCCGAGATCACCGAGGATGCGATTGTCTCGAAGATCCGGAAGGCGATCGCCCCATCGACGCGCGTCCTCGGAATCACCTGGGTCCATTCCCAGACGGGTCTCAAGCTCCCGGTCCGCGCCATCGCGCAAGCCGTTCACCAGATCAACGCCAAGCGCGACGAAGCCCACCGGATCCTCGTGTTCGTGGACGGCGCGCACGGCTTTGGCGTCGAGGACGACGCGGTCGCGACGATGGGGATCGACGCGCTCTCGTCGGGAACGCACAAGTGGATCCTCGGGCCGCGGGGGACGGGACTGGTCTGGGCGCGACCGGAGGTCTGGCACATGCTCCGGCCGACGATCCCGACGTTCGACGGCATGGAGCCCTACGAGGCCTGGCTCGAGGGGAAGGAGCCAACCGGCCCCCCGACGGCGTCGTGGTTCACCCCCGGCGGCTTCCACGCCTTCGAGCACGAGTGGGCGGTCGCGGACGCGTTCGCCTTCCACGCCGCGATCGGACGGCCGCGGATCGCCGCGCGCATCCAGGCGCTCAACGCCCAGATCAAGGAGGGCCTCGCGAAGATCCCCAAGGTCACGCTCTACACGCCGAGGTCGGCGGCGCTCTCGGCCGGCCTCGTCGGTTTCGACATCGCCGGATCGACCGCCGACCAGACGGTCAAGGCGCTCCTCGACAAGAAAGTCGTCGCGAGCGCGAGCCCGTACAAGCGCTCGGTCGCGCGCCTCGCGGGCAGCCTCGTCAACAACGAGGCCGAGGTGGAGAAGGCCCTGGCGGCGGTCCGCGAGGTCGCGGCCTAGCCCCGGTCCTGGGATATTCTCTCCCGGTCCCGGGCGGAGGGATCTCCCATGGACCGTGTCGAGAGCGTCCCGCGAAGCGCGTTCGGCCGCACCGCGCGGCGCGACCGCTGGTGGATCCAGCCGCTCGCCGTGGCGGCAGGGCTTTCGACCTTCGTGGTCTACGCGACGTGGGCGGCCTTCCAGGGGAAGCACTACACGTTCGGACCGTACCTCTCGCCGTTCTACTCGCCCGAGCTGTTCGGCGACTCGCCCCACGCCTGGTTCGGGCCGAAGCCCGCGTGGTGGCCGGGCTGGGCGCCGTTCTCCCCAGCGCTGCTGATCCTCTGGGCTCCGGGGGGATTCCGGCTGACCTGCTACTACTACCGCGGCGCCTACTACAAGGCGTTCTGGGCCGACCCGCCGTCGTGCACCGTCGGCGAGCCGCGCAAGCGATATCTCGGCGAAGCGTCGTTTCCCCTGATCATGCAAAACGTCCACCGGTTCTTTCTCCGGCTCGCGGAGCCGATCCTCCTGGTCCTTGCGTGGGACGTCTTCAAGGCGACGCGCTTTGCGGATCCGGCGACGGGCCAGACGCACTTCGGGATCGGCGTCGGAACCCTCGTTCTCGCCGCGAACGTCGTGCTGCTCGGTTGCTACACGCTCGGCTGCCACTCGCTGCGGCACCTGATCGGAGGCCGCAAGGACGAGCTGTCGAAGTCGGTCGCCCTGCGCGGGACCGCGTACCAGTGCGTGGGGTGCCTCAACCGGCGCCACATGATGTGGGCGTGGTGCAGCCTCTGCTCGGTCGGCTTCTCGGATCTCTACGTGCGCTTGTGCTCGATGGGGATCTGGACCGACTGGAGGCTGCTGTGAGTGCGGAGATCCGCAGCGTCGCGCACGACGTCCTCGTGATCGGCGCCGGCGGCGCCGGGCTTCGCGCCGCGATCGAGGCGTCGGCCGGGGGCGTTTCCGTCGGCGTCGTCTCGAAGTCGCTGCTCGGAAAGGCGCACACGGTGATGGCGGAGGGCGGCGTCGCCGCCGCGCTCGCCAACGTCGACGACCGCGACTCGTGGCGGGTGCACTTCGCCGACACCATGCGCGGGGGCGGATACGTCAACGACCCCCGGATGGCGGAAATTCACGCCAAGGAGGCGCCGGCCCGCGTGCGCGAGCTCGAGGCGTGGGGGGCGCTGTTCGACCGGACGTCCGACGGCCGGATCCTCCAGCGCAACTTCGGCGGGCACCGCTACCCGCGCCTCGCGCACGTCGGCGACCGGACCGGGCTCGAGATGATCCGCACGCTTCAGGACCACGGCGTCCATGCCGGGATCGATTTCCACATGGAGCAGACGGTGGTCGCGCTCCTCAAGGACGGCGACCGGATCGCCGGCGCTTTCACATACGACCGCGAGCGCGGGCGGTTCACCGTCTTTTCCGCGAAGGCGGTCGTGCTCGCCACGGGCGGAATCGGGCGCGCCTACGCGATCACGAGCAACAGCTGGGAGTACACCGGCGACGGCCACGCGCTCGCCTACGAGGCCGGCGCCGATCTGGCCGACATGGAGTTCGTCCAGTTCCACCCCACCGGCATGGTGTGGCCGCTGTCGGTCCGCGGGATCCTCGTCACCGAGGGGGTGCGCGGCGAGGGAGGCGTGCTTCGCAACCGCGACGGCAAGCGGTTCATGTTCGAGAACATCCCCGAGCTGTACGCCGGGCAGACCGCGAGCGACGACGAGGAGGGGTGGCGGTACTGCCAGGGGGACAAGGCCGCGCGGCGCCCCCCGGAGCTGCTCACGCGCGACCATGTCTCCCGCTGCATCGTGCGCGAGATCCGCGAGGGCCGCGGAAGCCCGCACGGCGGCGTGTTCCTCGACATCTCCTGGATCAAGTCGCGCATCCCGAACGGCGAGGAGCACATCAAGCGGAAGCTGCCGAGCATGTACCACCAGTTCAAGGAGCTCGCCGGCATCGACATCACGAAAGAGGCGATGGAGATCGGGCCGACCACGCACTACATGATGGGTGGCGTGCGCGTCGATCCGGAGACGCAGATGTCGAGGGTGCCGGGGCTGTTCGCGGCGGGGGAGGCCGGGGCCGGCCTGCACGGCGCCAACCGGCTGGGCGGGAACTCGCTCTCGGACTTGCTCGTGTTCGGCAAGCGAGCGGGAGAGCATGCCGCAAAGTTCGCGCACCAGACGGCCCCGCCCCGCATCGACGCCGCGCAGACCGAGGCGGTCGCGAAGCTGGCCCTGGCACCGCTCGAGCGAGGCGGGAGCGGCGAGGGGCCGTACGCGATCCAGCACGAGCTTCAGGAGAAGATGCAAGACCTCGTCGGCATCGTCCGCCGCGAGGAGGAGATGACGCGGGCCCTTTCCGCGATCGAAGCGCTCAGGTGGCGGGCCGCGCACGTGGGCGTTCCCGGCAATCGCGAGTACAACCCCGGCTGGCACACGGCGCTCGACCTGCGGCACCTCCTGACGGTGTCGGAGGCGATCACCCGCGCGGCGATCGAGCGGCGCGAGAGCCGCGGCGCGCAGTTCCGCGACGATTGCCCGGAGAAGAACGCCGATTTCGGGAAGGTCACGCTCGTCGTTCGCAAGGGGGCCGACGGCCGCATGGAGATCCGCCGCGAGCCGCTCCCGCCGCTCACGAACGACCAGAAGGCGATCGTCGAGGAGATGAAGTGATGGCCGAACGCGGGTTCGAGATCTGGCGCGGCGACCGCACGACGGGCGCGTTCGTGACTTACAGGACGGAGGTCGCGCCCGGAATGGTCGTCCTCGACGCGGTCCACCGGATCCAAGCCGAGTCGGCCGGAGACCTCGCCGTGCGCTGGAACTGCAAGGCGGGGAAGTGCGGATCGTGCTCGGCGGAGATCAACGGGAAGCCGCGCCTGATGTGCATGACGCGCCTGTCGGACCTCTCCGCGGACTCGCCGGTGCGGATCGAGCCGATGCGCGCGTTCCCGCCCATCCGGGATCTCGTCGCCGACGTGTCGTCGAACTTCGAGGCCAAGAAGAAGATCGCCCCGTTCACACCGCGCCCCGCCGACGAGCCGGACGGGACGTGGCGGATCGCGCAGGCCGACGTCGACCGGGTGCAGGAGTTCCGGAAGTGCATCGAGTGCTTCCTCTGCCAGGACGTCTGCCACGTGCTGCGAGAGCACGGGATGCACGATCGCTTCGTCGGGCCGCGGGTGCTCGTCCACGTCGCCGCTCTCGAGATGCATCCCCTCGACGCGGCGGACCGGGTTCCCGCGCTCCGGGACGAGCACGGCGCGGGGTTCTGCAACATCACGAAGTGCTGCACCAAGGTCTGCCCCGAGAGCATCACCATCACCGACAACGCCATCATCCCGCTCAAGGAGCGGGTGGCCGACGACTTCTTCGATCCCATCCGCTGGGTCGCGAGCAAGATGTCCGGTGAGATGAAGAAGCCGAAGGCGAGGCTGCCGTGCTTCCACCCGATCCGCATCCGACCGAAGATCCGAAGGCCGCCGAGTAGTCAGCCCGGGAGGAGCGGGGATGGGCTTCGAGCTGAAACGACTGCCTCATTCGAGCCTCGACGCCGCGATCGCCAAGGCCGAGCATTACCGCGATCTCAACCAGCCCGAAGAGGCCGAGAGCATCTGCCGAGACGTGATCGACGTGGACACGGCGTACGCC
>DATKHQ010000220.1:0-1993 GCA_035510175.1 Candidatus Sulfotelmatobacter sp.
CTGGAGAATCAGCCCCCAGACGAGCGCCACGAGACGGCCGACGAACGGGATCGCCTGCGCCAGCGCCGCCGTCCACGCGTAGGACTGCGTTCGCAGCGTCGCGGCGAAGCCGTTCCGGTCGCCCCCGATCAGCATGAGAACGAGGTGGACGATCGCCGTCCAAACGAACACGACGATCAGAGCGACCAGCGGCGCAACGACCAGTTGGAGGATGAATCCCAGCACGGTCGGCGCCCTTAGGATCGGCTCTAACTGGGACCACGACTCAGCGGGGAGGAATTGCCTGACCACGCCCAGCATGCTCTGGAAGAAGATCAGGCCCCAGATGAGATCGAAGATCGACCCTATGAGCGCGACGATCACGTAATACGCGATCGGGCGCACGAGATCGACGGTCAGGCTCATCTTCGAGAACGAGTCGATCGGGTTGACGAGAAACCCGCCGATCGTCGGCAACAGCGACCCCAGCCCCGCATTTGGAGCCTCCCAGGGAAGCCAAGCGGGAGGCTCCGGAGAAGGGGGCGGGGGCGGAGGCGGCGTGTAGCTCGGAGTCTCGCTCACCGGGGATCTCCTTGGCGCCGCACCGAATGGCGCGGGCGGAAGTCTAGCGGAGGCCGGGGAAAATCGGGACGGGTGCGAAGTCGACGGCGTCCGCCGCCACCAGCTCGTAGCGGATCCCGTCGCGCTCCCCGGTCACCGCGAGCGCGTGATCGGCCCCGTGGAGGTGACCGTACACGCAAACGCTCACCCCGGCCTCCCGGAGGATCGGCACGATTTCCGTGGGAGGCCGGTTCTTGATCCACGGCGGGTAGTGGAGCATCGCGATCCGCGGCCGGTCTCGGGGAAGCCGCGCGTCCGCGTCGGCGATCGAGGCGCGCAGGCGCGCCACCTCGCGGCGGAAGATCGGCAGGTCCTCGGGGCTCGCGGTCGGATCGTCGGGAGCGGTCCAGCCACGCGCCCCCACGACCACCGCGACGCCCACGTCGAGCGCGTCGTTCTGGAGCGCCGCGCATCCCGGCGGCAGCGCCCGGCGGACCTGGCCCACGGCGCTCCACCACGAGTCGTGGTTTCCTTTCAGCAGGATCTTCCGCCCGGGACGGGACCCGATCCAGGAGAGATCGCCGGCGGCCTCCGCGAGCGTGCGCGCCCACGAGATGTCCCCCGGGACGAGGACGACGTCCTCGGCGCGCACGCGAGCATCCCACGCGTCCGCCATGCGGCGCGCATGGCCGGCCCAGACCGGCCCGAACACGTCCATCGGCTTGTCGCCGCTCGCGGACAGATGCAGGTCCGCGAGCGCTAGAATCCGGCTCATGGCGGGATCGTACCAGCGGGCCCGCTCGGTTCGACGGCACGTGGCGCGGCCCCTATGATGCGCATCGTCACGGAGCCCGCCGCGATGCCGCGCCTCATACCGATCGCCGTCCTCGCCGTTTGCCTGGCCTCCCGCGCGCCCGCCCAGGCGCCTCCGGCCGCCGCGGAGGTCGCTGCTCCATCCGCCTCGCCCTCCTCGAACCCCGGCGCGGAGGCGGAATCGCTCCACCATCCCGCCGATTACCCCGGGGCAGCCGCATTCATGAATCTCGAGACGGCCACGGTCGTCTACCCCACCCGCTCCGACGTGGACGTCGATGTCGCCAAGGCCTCCGCCCTCGCGCGCGCGCGCTGGCTCGAGAAGACGTTCCACATGCGCGTCGAGGTCGTCGGCGACGACCGGATCACCGAGAGCCAGAGGAAGGGAAACCTCCTGATCCTCGGCTGGGGGAACCGGGTGTGGGAGGCGGACGGGCTGACCCGGCCGTTCGCCCACGGTCCCGACGGCTTGAAGTTCCTCGGCCTCACGGAGGCGGACCCGGACTTCGACCTCCTGCTTTTCCACCGCAACCCGCTCGCGTGGGATTCGTTCGTCCTCTTCTGGTCGCGGATCGACCCGGAGCGAGACCGCATCCAGCCCGTGCCGCGGGCCGGCTCCGACTGGGCGATCTACCGGGAC
>DATKHQ010000221.1:0-2047 GCA_035510175.1 Candidatus Sulfotelmatobacter sp.
GGATGCCAGTTTCCCCCGCGGAACGTCGTGAAGGCCCAGGCGAGTGTTCCGCCGTCCACCGGCGCCTGCAGATTCGGATTGTCGGCGACGTAGTACCGGTCGTCCAGGTCGATGAACCGGAACGACGCGGTCTGGCCGAACGCCGCGGCCACGGCCAGGGCGAGTCCGACGGCGATCACGACGGCCCGCCGGCCCCCGCTCCGCGCGGTCATCCCGCGATCCATCCCCCGCCGAGCACGAGGTCGCCGTCGTAGAAGACCGCGGCCTGCCCGGGCGCGATGGCGCGCTGGGCTTCCGCGAACCGGATCGACGCGGTGCCGTCGCCGTGGTCGTCGATCGTCGCCGGCGCCCCCGCGTGGCCGGAGCGGATCCGGACCGAGGCGGCAACCGGGCCCATCGGCCGGTCGAACGGAATCCATCGCACGCGCTCGACCCGGCACTTCTCGCGGTAGAGCGCCTTCTCTTCCCCCACGACGACTCGCCGCGCCGGGGCATCGAGGGCCACGACGTAGAGCGGATCCGGACCCGAAATGCCCAGGCCCCGGCGCTGGCCGACGGTGAACCGCTCGATCCCGGGATGGCGCGCCAGCACGCGTCCCTCTCCGTCCACGATCTCTCCGGGGCCGCCGCCCGAGATCTCTCCGGCGCGGGCGAGGACGTCCCGGTACGACTCGCCTTCGGAGACGAAGCAGAGGTCCATCGACTCCGGCTTCTCCGCGGTCGGAAGGCCCGCCTCGCGCGCGTTGGCCCGCACCTGGTCCTTGGTCAATCCCCCGAGGGGGAATTCCGCCTGCGCCCGCTGAGCCTCGGAGAGGTCGAAGAGGAAGTAGGACTGGTCCTTCTCCCGGTCGGCCGCCGCCCGCAGGAGCGTGCGGCCCGAGCGCGGGTCGCGCGCGAGGACCGCGTAGTGCCCGGTGGCGACGCGTCCCGCCCCGACCGCGCGGGCGCGTGCGAGGAGGGCGTCGAACTTCACGTGCGAGTTGCACCGGACGCACGGGGACGGCGTGCGCCCCGCCGCGTAGTCCCGGGCGAACGGTGCCAAGACCCGCTCGCGGAAGTCGTCTTCCATGTCGAGCACGAAGTGCGGGAACCCGAGGCGGTCCGCGACGCGGCGCGCGTCGGCGAAATCGTCGGGCGAGCAGCAGCGGCCGTACCGCTCCTCCTCACCCGCGAGTCGGTCGACGAGCTTCATCGAGAAGCCGACAAGAGGACGGCCGGCGGACGCGAGAAGGCTCGCCGCGACCGACGAGTCGACCCCTCCCGACATGGCGACCGCGGTGAGAGACGGGCTCATGAGGCCGCCATCCTAGCGCGCCCGAGGATCCCCGGGACCGCGTCGAGCGCCCGGTCGACGTCGGCCGCGGTCGTCGACCAGCCGAGGGAAAAGCGCACGGCCGATTGCGCCGAAGCACCGGATAGCCCCATCGCCGCGAGCACGTGCGATGGCTCGACCGCCCCCGACGCGCACGCCGACCCGGTCGACGCCGCGATCCCCGCGAGGTCGAGCGCGATGACGAGCGCCTCGCCGCTCACCCCGGGAAACGACACGAGCGTCGTGTTCGGAAGACGCGGCGCGCGCCCGCCGTGGACCGTCAACTCCGGTGCCGCCGCCGCGAGGCCCGACTCGAAGCGATCGCGCAGGGACGCGATCCGCGCCCCCTCGGCCGGAAGCTCGCGCGCCGCCGCGGCGCACGCCGCGCCGAACGCCGCGAGGGCCGCGACCGCCTCGGTCCCTCCCCGGCGGCGGCGCTCCTGCGCCCCGCCTCCGATGAGCGGCGCCAATCTCACGCCATCCTTCACGATCAGAGCCCCGGTCCCGGCCGGCCCGCCGAGCTTGTGTCCCGAGAGGGCGAGCAGCGATGCACGCCACCGGTCGCGCTCGATCGGAATCCGGCCCGCCGCCTGGACCGCGTCCACCAGGAGCTGCGCCCCCGCCCGCGCGCACGCCTCCCCGACATCCGCGACCGGCTGGAGCACGCCGGTCTCGTTGTTGGCCGCCTGGAGCGCGACGAGCGCGACCCGGCCGTCGATCGCCGCGGCGACGTCG
>DATKHQ010000222.1:0-1934 GCA_035510175.1 Candidatus Sulfotelmatobacter sp.
CGTCCCTCAAGGGAATCATGGCGGCCAAGAAGAAGCCCCTCGACGTGAAGCCCGCCGCCGGGCTGTCCTCGGCGCCCGGAGCGCCCAGGATCGTCCGCGAGTCGCTCGAGCTGCCGCCCCCGCGCCAGGCCGGGCGGATCCTCAAGGGGGATGCGGCGGAGACGGCCCGCGAGCTGGCGCGTCTGCTCCGCGAAGAAGCGAAGGTTGTCTGATGGGCGCGATCCTGGTCCTCCTCGAGCGACGCGAAGGCTCGCTGAAGAGCGCGAGCCTCCAGGCGGTCTCGGCCGCGCGGCGCCTCGCGGGAAGCGGCGAGGCGGTCGAAGCGCTCGCCCTCGGGACGTCGGCCGCCGCGTGCGCCGCGGCCGCGGGGGCGGCGGGCGCCGATCGGCTGCACGTCGTCGAGGACTCCGCCTACGACCTGTACGCCGCCGAGTCCTATGCGAGCGCTCTGGCCGCGGCGGCCGCGGCGTGCGGGGCCACCGTGATCCTGATGGCGGGCACGGCGCTCGGACGGGACGTGGCAGCGCGCGTCGCGGCGCGGCTGCGGACGGGGCTTCTTACCGACGTGGTCGAGCTCGAGCGCACCGCGGGCGGCGGCCTGAGAGGGAAGCGTCCGGTCTATTCGGGCAAGGCCTTCGCATGGGCCCAGGTGCCAGACGCCCGGCCGGCGATGGCGACCCTCCGCCCGAACGTGTTCGCGGCGACGAACGATCCGGGCCGTGTCGCGGAGGTCGTCCCGCTCGCCGTGCCTTCGGGGACGCCGCGGGCGGTCACCGTGCGGCTCGAGACCGCCGCCCAGCAGGAGTTGGACGTCGCCGAGGCGCCGATCGTCGTCTCGGGCGGGCGAGGGCTGAAGGCCCCCGAGAACTTCTCGCTCGTCCGCGATCTCGCGCACGCCCTGGGAGGCGCCGTCGGCGCCTCGCGCGCGGTCGTCGATGCGGGGTGGATCGACCACGCCCACCAGGTCGGCCAGACCGGCAAGGTCGTCTCTCCGAGCCTCTACGTCGCGTGCGGAATCTCCGGCGCGATCCAGCACCTCGCCGGGATGTCGTCCTCTAAGGTCATCGTCGCGATCAACAAGGACGCGGAGGCGCCGATCTTCAAGATCGCGACCTACGGCATCGTCGGCGACGTGTTCGAGGTCCTGCCGAAGCTCACCGAGGAAATCAAGAAGTTGTAATTGGGGACATTCTGCTAGAGGAAGGAAGGGAAATTTCTCTTTTTCGCAGTACGGCGGTATCCGGGGAGCCGGGCAAGAAAAAGAGAAATTTCCCTTCCTTCCTCTAGCAGAATGTCCCCAATTACACTTCGTCGAAAAAGTAGGGCTTCAGGCACTGGATGCGCTGCTCGTAGTCCTTCGGGTAGAGGAACCGCGTCGCCGCGGACACCGAGGAGAGCAGCGAGTTGCCGTCCTGGGGCGTGAAGCAATAGCCGACGATCTCCGTGTCGTTGCGCACGGTCACGGTCGGCCAGGCGAGCACCGTCACGTTCAGGATCCGTCCGTAGTGGCCGTAGTCGCGGCCGAACGAGAAGACCGTGTTGGCGGAGCTCTTGTAGGTGATCGACATCCGGTCGTTCGCGCGGATCGCCTGGAGCAGCTTCTCCTTGGTGGTCGGGCGCTTGACGCGGACGTCGAAGAAGATCGTGTGCATGTACTGCGTGTTGAGGACGCAGGCCGACGAGAAGAGGTTGAGGTCGTACCCCATCGTGTTGAACAGGTGCCAGGCATCGCGCGCGTGGTGTGTCCCGAACCGGGCGTCCTTGTGCTTCCCGACCTCCGGCGACGCGACGAAGCTGTCGTCCTGCGACAGGTCGGAGGCCCGCCGCATGCAGACGAAACGGCCGTCGACGAGGTTGTCGGGCCCGCCGTCCGCCAGCGCGAGCGTATGGATCAGGATCGACAGGTTGTGCGTGTTGCAGGAGACGACCTGGAC
>DATKHQ010000223.1:0-3604 GCA_035510175.1 Candidatus Sulfotelmatobacter sp.
CAGGACGCCTACCCGGAGGTGTACAGCGGCGCCGAGGCCCGCGAGCTGATCCGGCCGATCCTGGCCGAGCACGGGCGATCGCCCTCCGAGATCGTCGAGGCGCGGCGGCGCCTGGCGGACCGCGAGGCTCACTACGACGCCCGGGCGAACGCCTTCTTCCTCGTCCGCTATCTTCCCGGGCCGGCTGCGGGGGAGGCGGCGCGGTTCCTGCGCGTCGCATTGTCGGGGCGCCTCTATCGCGACGCGGAGCCGGTCTCCCCCGACCCCGCGGAGCGCGCGTACGGGGCGGCGTACAACGAGGCGCTGGCCTACCTGGGCGCCCGTCTGATCGATCCGGCGGCGACGATCGTGACCGGGGACGACGGCGCGTCGGTGCGCGACCGCGCACGCCGGGCCCGATGGCTCGAGTCCCACCGTGCGTTCGTCGGCTCTCGTGCCGCCGAGCCGCCGGAGAGTCTTCTCCGGCCGCTACGGGGAGGCCGTGGCCGGCGCCGCGCGCTCGCACGGGGGCTCGGCCGCCAGCTCGGTGCCCAGCTCTACGAACGGATCCTCGATGGCCGCCTGGACGCCGCCGGGCTCCGCCGCCTCTTCACGCGCGATCTCGACCCCCCCAGGGCCCGCCGGGAAGTGATCCGGCTGCTCCGCCTCTCCGGCAGGCGGTCCGGGGGCTCCTAGAGCGTTTCGCGCTCCACGAGGCCCTTGAGTCGGGCTATGTCCCGTCGTAAGATCGACCTATTCATTCATACGATTTCGACTGGAGTGACGGGGCTCTATGTATAGAACCAACGAAGAGATCGCCCGGCGCGTCTACCGGGCGTTCAAGACGCCGACCGACAACAACCCGCGCACCGACCCGATCTTGGCATTCCATTTCAAGGGGAAGGACGATTCGATCATGCTCCGCTGCAACAAGACCCCGGAGCTGTCGATCAAAGGGAAGGACCAGACCGCAGGTGAGGTGAAGTTCTTTTCCTACAGCGACTTCAAGGACTACGGCGAGGTGGACGTCCTCTTCAAGCTCAAGGACGAGATCGGCCTGATCGAGCTCTATCGCAAAGGCGCGATCGAGGCGCTGTCCTTCAAGACCTGGGGGGAGTTCGAGAAGTGGCTCGACACTCTCGACGAGAACGGGGTGCAGATCTCGCTGAAGCTTCCGTGCCTGGTCTATGCCGCTGTCCGCAGCCAGTCCCCATCGATGCAGAACTTCATCGTCGAGGCGATCAAGAAGGCGCTGAAGTCCGGCCTCGACTAGGGCGCGGGCGCCCTACGAGCGGCTCAGGCGCGGCCCGCGCGCCCCCGCCGCGCGGACAGGCGGTCGAGCCCGTCACGAAGAACGACGCCGCGTGCCTCATCGCAGTCGCGCTCCGCGAGCAAGCGCTCGAGCCGCGCCCGGAGGAGCGCCATCGCCTCGTCGAGCCGCTTGCAGTCGAGCGGCGCGCCCTCGGGGCCGACGAAGGTGACCTGCCCCGAGCGCAGCAGCGAGAGGCCCTCTCTCGAATCGGGGTCGACGAGCCTGACGAGACGCCGCCCGACGCGCTCCTCGATCGGTCCCGGCGCGCCGACGCCCGTGAGCGTCGTGCGGTAGGTCCCGCGCGGAAACGGCGGATGCGGCGTGTACTGCACCAGCGCATCGTACCATCGGACGGTCGGCTTCACGGGACGATCATCCGCTCGCGGGAACCGCGCCCCAGTCCGGATTCGGCGGCGGGGAGCCGGGCTTCGCGAACAGGAATCCTTGCGCGCAGCGCACGCCGACCGACGCGAGCGCGCCGAGCTCCTCGAGCGTCTCGACGCCCTCCGCGACCAGCGTGATGCCCGTGCTGTCCGAGAAGCGGCGGATCGTGTCGATCAGCTCGCGCTTGATCGCGCTGCGATGGATCCCGCGGACGAGGTGCATGTCGGCCTTGATGAAGTCCGGCCCGATCTCGGCGATGGCCTGCAGACCCGCGTACCCGGACCCGACGTCGTCCATGGCGAGCCGGAAGCCCAGGTGCCGGAACCGGTCGAGCCGCGCGCGAAACGACGCGAAGTCCCGGATCACGGAGTGCTCGGTCATCTCGAGCACGACGCCGTGCGGCGAGAGGCCCTTGGTCGCGAGCAGGTCGAGGAACTCGGCGCCGGTGAGGTCGGGGTCGCTGATCGAGTCGGGCTCGATGTTGAGGAACAGGAGCTGGCCGGGGGCGATCTGCGGGAGCCCTTCGATCGCCCGGCGACGGCACAGGCGCTCGAGAGGCCACAGCGCGTCGTTGGCCTCGGCGGCCTTGAACATCATCTCGACGGTCTCGAACCGGCCGGTCTCGACCCTCGAGAGCGCCTCGAATCCCACGACCCGGCGCTCGACGATGTCCACGATCGGCTGGTAGACCGAGCGCACCAGCCCGAGATCGAGAACGCGGGAGAGCTGGAGGGCGTGGCGGCGCCCCTCACGCTCCTTCTCGCGCAGGGCGTCCGCGAACGATTCCTCGAGCGCCCGGTGGATGATGCGCTCGATCCGGACGCCGCTTTCGTAGCGCATCACGGCGGCGCCGACGTACCAGCCGAACATCTCGCCGACGTCCTGGGGCAGCACTCGGGCGAGGTGGAGCTTGAGGCCGCGCCGCAATCGCATGCGCACGCGGGTGAGATCGGCGAAGTCGAGGGCCCGCCCGTGCCGCGGCGGGTCGAGCAGGAGCGTGAACGTGTTCCCGCGCATCGAGGGCTCGAGCAACCGGTCGTCGCGCCGCATCCGGTGCCGGTGGTGCTCGCGCAGGAACGTCGTGATCTCCCGAATCGTCGCGTCGTAGGCATGCCATCCCGCACCCTGCTCGACATGCCGCCGCTGGAGCACGGTCACGGTCAGGAGCCCGATCTCTCCGCGCGAGACGAGGCGCTCGCCGACCGAGGAGAGCATCGCGTCGAGCGGGGGGAACTCCCCTTCGTGCTCGAAAGGCTCGTGCGCGCCGAGCTCCATCGGATCGGTCACTCGCTCACCTCTGGCTCGTGGATTCGGTCGGAGGAATCCGTCTCGTCCTCGGCGTCCGATCCGATCTCGACGCCGTGGTAGCGGATGACCCGGTTCCGGCCGTCCCTCTTCGCGGCGTAGAGCGCCTGGTCGGCGTGCTCGATCAGGATGTTGCCCCTGGCCCCGTCGACGGGGAATTGCGCGACCCCGCCCGAGATGGTGATGCGCCCGAGGGGCTGGCTTCCGCTTTTCGGGAACGGGAAGCGCTCGATCGCCGCGCGGATGCGATCCGCGGCGGCGAGCCCGTCGTCGCCGCGGGTGTGCGGCATCGCGACGACGAACTCCTCGCCGCCGTACCGGCACGCGAGGTCTCCCGGGCGAAGGCTCGCGCGGAGCACCTGGGCGACCCCGCGGAGGATGTCGTCGCCGGCGAGGTGTCCGTGCTTGTCGTTGTAGTTCTTGAAGTGATCGATGTCGAAGACGAACACGGACAGCGGCTCGCTTTCCTTCTCGGAGGCAAGCATCAGTTCTGCGAGCTTCCTCCCGACGAACACCCGCTTGTTGAGCAGGCGCGTCAGCCCGTCGTAATCGGCGAGGTCCTGCAGGGTGCGCCGGTTGCGCAGGTTCGTGTAGGCGATCGTGGCGAGGTTGGCGACAGTCTGG
>DATKHQ010000224.1:0-12826 GCA_035510175.1 Candidatus Sulfotelmatobacter sp.
TGGACGATCGTCATCGCCGCGTCCCTGATCACCGCCGCGGCCGTGGCCTTCACCGGGATCGTCGGGTTCGTCGGCCTGATCGTCCCGCACGCGATGCGCGCGATCTTCGGCCCGGACCATCGTCTCCTGCTTCCGGCGAGCGCCCTCGGCGGTGCGGCGACCCTGCTCGCCGCGGACGCGGCGGCGCGGACGCTGATCGCCCCCGCCGAGCTTCCGGTCAGCGTGATCACCGCGCTGATCGGCGGACCGTTCTTCCTGACGATCCTGATGAAGCGCGGAAAGACGGCATGAGCGGCGATGCGCTTGCTTTCCGCCGGGTCGATTTCGCCTACGGCCGCACGCCGATCCTCGTCGGGCTCGACCTGACGATCGCGAACGGGACCATCGTCGGTGTGCTCGGCCCGAACGGTGCGGGAAAGACGACGTTCGTGCGGCTGGCCTCGGCCACGCTCCAAGCGACCTCCGGATCGATTTCGCTCTTCGGCGACGACCTCTCCGGCCTCACTTCCCGTGAGCGCGCCCGCCGCGTTGCCGTCGTCCCGCAGGAGACGTATCCCGTCTTCGATTTCACGGTCGACGAGATCGTGCGCATGGGCCGCGCGCCGCATCTCGGGTTGCTCGGCATCGAGGGTCCCGCGGATCGCGCGATCGCGCGCGAGGCGATGGAACGCTGTGAGGTCGCGCACGTCGCCGCGCGCTCGCTTCGCGAGCTTTCCGGTGGCGAGCGCCAGCGCGTGCTGCTCGCCCGGGCTCTGACTCAGCGCCCCCGACTCCTCCTGCTCGACGAGCCCACGGCTTTTCTCGACCTCAAGCATCGCCTCGACGTGTACCGGGTGCTCTCGCAGCTCCACCGGGAGAGCGGCCTCACGATCGTCGTGGTGAGCCACGACATCAACCTCGCCGCGCGCCACTGCGACCGTCTCGTTCTCCTGCGATGCGGCTCGGTCGCCGCCGACGGCACGCCCGCGGAGGTGCTCCGCCCCGATCCGATCCGCGCGGTCTATGAGGTCGAGGTCGAGATCGGCACCGACCCGGCGTCGGGGCGGCCGTACGTGATCCCGCTGGCGAGGTCGGCGGGAGCGCCGTAAGCGGGGCTGGGCGGCGCGCCGCCGTCTACTGCGAACGCCACAGGAGCCGTACGAATGCGCCGATTAGCCAGAACAGGAACGCGAATGTGACGGAGAGCACCACGCCCACGACGAAAGACAGGATCACTCCCGCCAGCGCGATGCCCGGCGGCGGCACGCTGAAGCTCACCAGGCAGAGCAACACCGCGAGCACCAGAATCACGCAGCCCGTGACTCCGACGATCGCGGCCCACTTGTCGAATCCCCACCGGAGCGGCGAGGTTCTGACCATGATCGAGTTCATCGTCTGGAAACGTACCATTCGCCGGCTCCATCGGCGACGCCTGACCTCCCTCGAATCGTCCAGTTCACGTGCTTGACACCACAGCGCCCCCTCCCGTACCGTTCTCCGGTTCGGGTTCGCTCTTTGTCATACCGCTCGTGATCGGGAAACGGGTGCAAGTCCCGTGCGGCCCCCGCCACTGTGACCGGGGACGCCGAGGGTGAAGATCCACTGAACGTCAGTGATCCCTACTGGGGTTGGGCGTTCGGGAAGGAACCCATCGGCGGAGGATCCGGAAGCCAGGAGACCGACGAGCGGCCATCACGTTCTGCGTCGAACGGGAGGTTCGCATGCGGCAATTCCGGATCCTGGCTCTCCTTTCCTTTCTTTCCCTTTCATCCGTGGTCCTCGGCGCCGACACCCAGCCGGCGAACGACCAGCACGACGACGCCGACACGACCGTCGTGGTCACCGCGACGCGTCTCGACGACCAGGGCGTTCCGAAGAGCGACGTGCCGGCGCACGTGACGCGCATCGATCGCGAGCAGATCGAGGCGAGCGGAGCGCGCAATCTCCAGGATCTCCTTGCCGAGGTCGCCGGGGTGAACCTCTACGACCAGGTCGGAAACGACGTCCAGAAGACGCTCGACCTGCGAGGCTTCACGGGAGGGAAGGGAATCGCGGTCTTCGTCGACGGCGCGCGCGCGAACGATCCCCGGAACAACGCGGTGGCGCTCGAGGAGATCCCGCTCGATGCCGTCGACCACGTGGAGATCACCCGCGGTTCGGCGTCGGCGCTCGCCGGCGGCGGGTCGGAAGCGGGGATCATCCGGGTCGTCACGCGCAAGGGGACGATCCCGGCCGGTTCCATCATGGCGGCCGGGGGGTCGTTCGGCACCCAGCAGTACGACGGGAGCTACGGGCGCGCGTTCGGACGGTTCGACCTGCTCGCCACCGGGACGTACGACACCAGCGACGGCTTCCGCACGAACGCGGGGGGCGACCAGACGCGCTGGAGCGCGATCGGCGGGGTCGACCTCGGGCAGAGCCGGCGGTTGTCCGTCTCGTTCCTCTCCTCGCATCTCGACTACGGGAACCCAGGCGCGCTCACGCTCTCCGAGTTTCAGTCGGACCCGACACAGAACACCTTCAACGTGCTCGATGCGACCGATTCGACCACGCGGCAAATCGCCGCGAACTACCAGGGGGTCGCCGGGGCCGGGTTCTCGCTCGCGGCCAGCCTGTCGTACCGCGATTCGGGAACGAGCTCGCTTTCTACCGGGCGTGCCGCGCCGGTGTTCGGCGGGTTCTTCCTCGATTCGAGCTCGGGGACCTGGAGCGGCACGTTTCAGGCGACGCACGGGTCCAAGACAGCGCGGGGCGACAACCAGATCGCGTTCGGGACCGAGCTGCTCGACGGGTCCACCGACAGCACCGGGTATTTCACGTCGCCTTCGTCGCCGGGATCGTACGATCCGAGTGCGCCGTCTTCGCGGAACACGGCAGGGGCGGTGAACGCGGCGCTGTTCCTGCAGGACATCTGGACGATCACGCCGCGGTGGATCCTGACCGCCGGGGCGCGCGGGGACCGCAGCCGCGTGCGATATGACGAGTCGATCCCCGATCCGACGATCTCCGACGTGAAAACGTTCTCCCAGCCGTCCTTCCGCGCCGGGGTCACGTTCCGTCCCGCCGATCCGGTGGAGGTCTTCGCGTCGTACGCGGATTCGTTCCTGCCGCCGACACCGGAGCAGCTCTTCGCGTTCCCCGGGTTCGGCAGCAACCCCGACCTCTCGCCCGAGACCGCGCGGACGTACGAGATCGGCTCGCGGTTCCACCGCGGGTCGGCCGCGCTCGATGCGTCGGTGTTCTGGATCGACACCAAGAACGAGATCATCTTCGATCCCACGCCGACCGCGAGTGATCCGTTCGGCCGGAACGTCAATGCCGGCGCGACGCGGAGGCGCGGGCTCGAGCTCGACGCCAACGGCCGGCTCGCCGCCTCGGTCAACGCCTTCGCCACCGCGACCTGGATCGACGCCGCGTTCCACGGAGGCGTCAACGACGGGCAGGACGTGCCGCTGGTCCCGGCATTCCGCTCGTCGGCGGGGATTGCCGCCACGCTGCCCGCGGGCTTCACGGTGCGGGCGGATGGGCTGTACGTTTCGAGCCAAACGCTCGACAACGACCCGGGGAACGCGCAGGCCAAGCTCCCGTCGTACTTCGTCGCGAACATGCGCGTCGGCTGGGAGCACGCGCCGCACCGGGACCGGGGCGGGTCCCTCGGCCGGTTCGGCGCGTTCGCCTCCGTGACGAACCTGTTCGACCGCACCTACGCGACGCGCGGCATCTACGCCTTCGATTTCTCGAGCGGCTTGAACGAGACGTTCGTGACGCCGGCGCCGGGACGGCGGTATCTTGCCGGCGTGTCCTGGAGGATGTGAGGACGGTGCCGCGGCTGACGAAGATCACGACGAAGACCGGCGACGACGGAACGACCTCGCTCGGATCCGGGGAGCGGGTCCCGAAGGACGCCCTTCGGATCGAGGCGTTCGGGACCGTCGACGAGCTGAACTCCGTCATCGGCGCGGCCCTCGCGCACGGATTGGAGCCCTCGCTCGCCTCCGAGCTGGCGCGGATCCAGAACGACCTCTTTCACCTGGGGAGCGACCTCTCGATCCTCGAGAGCCCATCCGGCGCGAAGGCGGGCCCGAGGATCGAGGAGCGGCACGTCGCCGCCCTCGAGCGCACGATCGAGCGGATGACGGCGGAGCTCGGCCCGTTGACGAACTTCATCCTGCCGGGAGGGTCGGTCGGCGCCGCCGGCCTCCACGTGGCGCGGACGGTGTGCCGTCGCGCGGAGCGCCTGGTCGTGGCGCTCGCCGCGGCCGAGCCGGTCGGCTCCCACGTGGTCGTCTACCTGAACCGCTTGTCCGATGCCCTGTTCGTGATGGCCCGCTGGGAAAATCGCCATCGCGGCGTGGCGGACGTGACCTGGGATAGCCGAGCGTAACGCGGTGAGCTAGATCTCCCCCGCGCGGGCCGTCGATCGCGTCGGCGTCGGAGCGTCGGTGCTCCGGGCGGCGCCGATCATGAACTTCAAGGCCTGGATCAGCGTGTCCCGCATCTGAGCGCGGTCGACGATGACGTCGATCATCCCGTGCTCGAGCAGGAATTCGGAGCGCTGGAACCCGACCGGAAGCTTCTGCCGGATCGTCTGCTCGATCACGCGCGGTCCCGCGAAGCCGATCAGGGCCTTCGGCTCCGCGACGATCAGGTCCCCCAGCATCGCGAACGACGCGGTCACCCCGCCGGTCGTCGGGTCGGTCAGGATCGAGATGTAGGGGATCCCCTTCTCGTCGAGGCGGCCAAGCGCCGCCGAGATCTTCGCCATCTGCATCAACGAGAGCGCCCCCTCCTGCATGCGGGCGCCCCCCGAGCAGGAGATCGCGACGAGCGGACAGCTCGTCTCGTAGGCCCGCTCGGCGGCGCGCGTCATCTTCTCGCCGACGACGCTCCCCATCGAGCCGCCCATGAACCCGTACTCCATCACCGCGATGATGACGGGCATCCCGCCCATCAGCCCTTCGCTCGAGATCAGCGCATCCTTGAGCCCGGTCTCCTTCTGGTAGGACGCGAGCCGCTGGGAGTACGGCTTGGAATCGACGAACCCGAGCGCGTCCTGCGGCGACACGTCATCGTCGAACTCGCGGAAGCGCCCTTCGTCGTAGAGCGCCTCGAGACGCTCCCGCGCGCTGATCCGGAAGTGGTAGTTGCACTTGGGGCAGACGTTGGCGTTCCGTGCGACCTCTTTCTTGTAGATGATCTCCTTGCAGTTGTCGCACTTGACCCAGAGGCCCTCCGGGATCGAGATCTTCTTTTCGGCCGCCGGCAGCCGGGGAGTCTTCTCTTTCTTGAACCAAGCCATGCGGGGGAACCTACCAGCGGGTTCCGGCGAGCGTCAAGGAACATTCGCTGCGCTTTCGTCTTGTGTTCGCTCCGGGACGGCCGAAGCCGCCTCCACGGGCTCATAGACCACGACAGACGACCCCCGCGCGACCTCGCGGAGGTGCTCACGCACGGCGACCGGGAGCTTGAACATGTCGGCCTCATCGACGACCACAAGGGGCCGGTCGCCACGATCGAGCCTGGCCGCGAGCGCTCCCAGCTCGACCTTCTCGGTCGCGCGGTCGGCGTAGTAGGTGAGGCTCGGCAAGTTGAGATCGACGAGCACGACGGGGCGCGACGACGACAGCGCGGGCACGCGATCGACCAGCGGCTTCGCGCTGCGCGTCGCGGCGAGAATCGGGGGAGATGCGGCGACGGCCACGAGCGCGAACGCGGCGCTGGTCAGGGCGGCCACGCCGTAGACGAGGCGCGGGTCCGGACGCATCGCGCCGTAGAGCGACACCAGGCTTCCCACCGCGTACAGGACGGCTCCGCCGATCGCGACATCTAGGGCAAGTCCCTGCACTCTCTCGAATCCCTCAAGCCCCAGCGCGCCGCCGACCGCGGCCACGCCGAGCGCGACCGCGGTCGCGACCAGCGTCATCGCGACCAGGGCCGATCCCAGGCGCCGCTTGCGCGGGTGGACGAGCTCCTGACCGAGCTCGAAGACGACGATGAGGGCGGCGCAGGGCGCCAACGGGAGAACGTAGCTCGCGAGCTTGCCCTTGCTCAGCGAGAAGAAGGCGAGCCCTGCGAGAAACGCCGCGGCGGCGTACGGCCCGGTCGGCGAGTCCGGATCCCGCAACCGCGCGAACGCACGGCCGATGCCGATGATCAGAGGGCCTACCCACGGCAGGAAGGCGACGAGCGACACCGAGATCAGGTACGACCAGGGCCGAACGTGAGCGGTGCCGGAAACGGCACGCTCCACCGCCTCGTGCCGGACGAGGGCCAGCACGTTCCCCCAACCGATCCGCTCCGCGAAGACCAGGCCCCACGGCAGGACGACCGCGCACCAGGCGAGCAGCGCCGTGATCACGGTCTTGGGAGACGGGAGCACGTCCCGGCCGCTCGCCGTCCGTCCGGCGAGCATCATGAGAAGGGGGAGGACCACGCCGACAGGGCCCTTCGCCAGGAAGGCAAGGCCGAGCAAGCCTCCGAGGACCGCGCTGCGCTGGAGACCGCCATGCTCCGGCTGGACCGTGTCCAGGGCGAGGACCGCGGTCACGTGCACCGCGAGCAGAGCGTCGAGCGTTCCAACGCGGCCGATCACGACGACGACCGGGAACGTCGAGATGAACGCCACCGACCAGGCGGCCCCCTCGTCGCCGAACCGCCGCCACCCGATCCAGGAGATCAGGAGCACGGTCGCGAACATCGAGACTGCCGCGGGAGCCCGCGCGAGCAGCTCGCTCGGCCCGGCGACCCGGAACAGCGCGGTCTGGATCCAGTGGAGCAGCGGCGGCTTCTGGAGCCGCGGCGCGCCCTCGAAGCTCGGCACCACGTAGTCGCGCGAACGCATCATCTCGACGGAGGTGCGCGCGAACCGGGCCTCGTCCGGATCGAGCAACGGCGCCGCTCCCAGGCGTAGAAAGAGGATCAGGAAGGCGACCACCAGCGCGATCCCGAGCGTCAGCCGGTTGCGCTCTTCCAAACAGCCCCCCGGCCCGACGACCGAGCCCCCACGAACCCGGGGCTATGATATCCGCCGGATCCCGCCGGAATGGCCGTTGACCAGACCCCCGTCGCGTGGCTCTACGCCCTGCAATCGCTCGGCATCAAGCTCGGGCTGGAGGGGATCCGAGCGCTCCTCGAGCTTCTCGATCGCCCCGACCGCGCCTTCCCGATCCTCCTCGTCGGCGGCACCAACGGGAAGGGCTCGGTGTCAGCGATGCTCGACGCGCTCTTCCAGGCGCACGGCAGGCGCACCGGGCTTTACACCTCTCCCCATCTCGTCCGTCCGGGTGAGCGGATCCGGCTCTTCGGCGCCGACATCTCCCCGAGGGATCTCGATCGCCTGCTCGTGCAGGTGCGGGACGCCTGCGAGCGCGGCGTGGCGACCGGGGCGCTCGCGACCCAGCCCTCGTTTTTCGAGGTGATGACCGCCGCGGCGCTGCTCGCCTTCCGGGACGCTGCGGTCGATCTGGCCGTGCTCGAGGTGGGCCTCGGGGGCCGCCTCGACGCCACCAACGCCACCGAGCCGGTCGTCTCGACGATCGTGACCGTCGATCTCGACCACACGGCGCAGCTCGGCGACACGCTCGCCGCCATCGCCGCCGAAAAGGCCGGGATCATCCGGCGATCCCGCGCGCTCGTGTCCGGGGTGCGCCAGCGGGAAGCGCTCGCCGTGCTCCGCGCGCGCTGCGCCACGATGTCGGCGACGTTCATCGACGCACGGACCGCCGTCGGAATCGAGGACGGCCCGCGCGGCACGTTCTCCCTGCGCACCCCCGTGGCGGAGTACGACGACCTGCGCCTGCCCCTGCCGGGATCGCACCAGAGGGAAAATGCGCGGGTCGCGGCGGCGACGCTCGAGGCGGCGGCCGGCGCTCTCGGATTCGAGATTCGGCCGGCGGCCGTCCGCGACGGCCTCGCGGCGACCCGGTGGCCGGGGCGGCTGCAGATCGTGCCGGGGCGCCCCACGCTGCTCCTCGACGGGGCGCACAACCCGGCGGGCGCCGAGGCGCTCGCGGTCCATCTCGCCGAGCGCGCCGCATCCGGCGAGCCGAAACCGATGCTCCTGTTCGGGTCGATGAAGGACAAGGATCTTGCCGGGATGCTCCGCCCCCTCTCCCCCCACGTCGCGCGGATGATCGCCACGCGCCCCGACATCCCGCGCGCCATGGACTCCGGCGAGCTGGCAAAGGCCGCCTCGGAGCTCGGCCTCGAGGCCGAGGCGGTGCCAGGCGCCGCGGCGGCCCTCGAACGGGCGCGCGTGCTCGCGGGAGACGACGGCCTCGTCCTGGTCGCGGGCTCCTTGTACCTCATCGGCGAGGTTCTCGCGGCCCTCGAGGGGCTCGATGCGCCCGGCCCGGTCGGGATGTAAGAATGTCCGGTCGATGATCGCGCGAACGGGCACCGTCCCTCCCCTGCGCCTCGATCCCGACGCCGCGCTGGCGGGGCTCGACTGGGCCGAGGTGTTCGGCCGGACCGGGCGGGTCGAGGTCGAGATCGGCATCGGGAAGGGGCGCTTCCTGCTCGCCGCCGCGGAGGCGCGCCCCGACGTCTTGCACTTCGGCGTCGAGTGGGCCAACGAGTACCTGCGCATCGCGGAGGAGCGCGCCGGCAAGCGCGCGCTCGAGAACGTGCGCTTCGTCCGGGTCGACGCGGGGGAGCTCGTGCGGCGGGCGCTGCCGGAATCGTCGGTGAGCGCCTTTTATGTCTTCTACCCCGATCCGTGGCCCAAGAAGCGCCACCACAAGCGGCGGTTCCTCCAGCCGGTCAATGCGGACGCGATGGCGCGCGCGCTCGTTCCCGGCGGATGGCTTCACGTCGCGACGGACCACGAGGAGTACTGGCAGGTCATCGAGCCGCTCCTCGACGGGCATCCGGCCTTCGCGCGCGAGCCGGGGTTCGGCGGTCCGGAGTTCCCTCTTCCGACCGACGGCCCGCTCACGAACTTCGAGGCGAAATACGTGGTCGAGGGACGCGGCCGGAATCGCGGGACGTGGCGGCGCCGCTCTCCCGAGTCGCGTTGAAAGCCCCGAGGGGGGCCTGTACACTGAGCGCTTCCACGGCCGGCGGGTCCTACAGGGGAGTAGCTCAACTGGCAGAGCACCGGTCTCCAAAACCGGGGGTTGCAGGTTCGATTCCTGTCTCCCCTGCCACATCCGCCGATGCCGGGTCCTGAAGGTGAGCGCGTGAGCGGCGATTCGGACGATGTCGCCAAGCTGATCTCGGACATTCGTCACGAGGTCAACAATTCGCTCATGGCGATCATCGGCTATCTCGAGCTCGTCCTCCTGCGCGACGATCTCCCCGCGGACGTCGTCGCGAAGCTCAAGAACGTCGACGCCGAGGCCCACCGCATCCGCGAGCAGATCGCGCGGACGGGCTTCATCCACCGCCCCGGAGCGCACTGACCCGGGCGGACGCCTCGCGCGCGTCGGCCGCCCGGCCCGCCCGCGCGAGGATCGTCGCGTACGAATCCCAGATCGCCGGCCGCTCCGGCGCGCACCGCACCGCCGCCTCGAGCTGTGACACCGCCTCGGCGTGGCGCCCGAGCGCCGAGAGCATCATTCCCGCCCCGGAGTGCAGATCCGCGTTCCACGGCTCGAGGGCCGAGGCCTTCACGAAATCGTCGAGCGCCTCGGCGTAGCGCCCGGACATCGCCAGGGCGCGCGCGCGCTCGGCGAGCGGGGCCGCGGAGTCCGGGTGCTCGCGCACCATGGCCGCGAACACGGACACCGCATCGTCGAGGCGTTTCATGCGGAACAGCGCCTGACCGTGCGCGAACGCGATGTCGTGGTCGCCGGGGTTCTTTTCGTACGCCGCGTCGTACGAGCGCGCGGCATCCGCTTGTTTGCCCTGCGCGCTTTGCGCCTTTCCGAGGAAAAAGAGAGCGTCGGCGCGGTCGTTTCCCTGTGCGATCGCCTCGCGGAACTCCCGCTCGGACGCCTGCCAGAGCGGACGCTGCGCCTGCGGCGGGACGAAGTGCGCGCGCAAGGCATACCCCCGGCCGAGGTAGTAGGCGCGCGCGCTCGGAGGCAGACGGTCGAACTCGTCCGGCAGATACGGCACCAGGTCCGGCGATCTCCGGGCGCGCGGCGGGTCGTCCGCCGGGCGCTTCCGGATCCAGTGGTCGGTGAACGCCGTGCGGCGGTGATCGTCGGGCTCGGTCTTCCGCATGTGGCATGCCACGCAGTCGTCTTCCGGGCGCGTCGCGGCACGCGCCGACGCGTCGCCGCGGCAGGCGCTCCGGGCGTGGCAGCCGAGACACTTCGCGTCGAAGAAATCCGTGGGGCGGCCGGCGCGGTAGACGGTGACGTGGGGGTCGTGGCAGGTCACGCACTCCATCGCGCCTTTGCTCTCCGTGTAGCAGCGCGACAGGAGCATCCGGTCGGCCTGGGAGGAGAGGCCGAAGTCGTGCGGCAGCGCGTCGGCGTAGCGGAGCGGAACCATGACCGACGAGACCGGCTCTCCGGGACGGAAATCCTCGAGCGGCCGGTCGTACCGCGACACCCGCTCGGTCGCCTTGGAGTCTCCAAGGTGGCACTGGAAGCAGATCTGCATGCGCAGCGCCCGCGGCAGCCGCTTCGGGTTGACGATGGCCGGGTCGCCTTCTCCGGTCGGGAGGGCTCCCTTCGCCCACTTCTCCACGTGGAGCGCGCCGGGACCGTGGCAGCGCTCGCAGTCGATTCCGTGCGGGTACGGCTCGGCGTAGGCGTTGCGCGCGCCGGGCGCGAGCGTCATCCGCGCGTTGTGGCAGAAGACGCAGGTCCGGTCGATCGGGCGCGAGAAGTAGTCGTTCTCCTGCTCGTATCCCGGGCAGAGGTCCCACGCCGCGTCCTTCGTGTACCAGCACACTGGAGCCTGGAAGAGCTTCCCCGCGTCGGCGACGACGTACGAGCGGCTGTGGTGCGCCGAGCCGATGACGAAGAGAAGCTCGCGCTCGTCGACGGCGATCTCGCGTCCCTTGGCGTCGAGAAGGAACTGCCGCATGAGGAACTTCCCGTCGCGGCGCGTCATGCGGTAGTGCAGGCCCGTGCGGGAGTCGACGAAGACGTTCCTCGTGGTCCAGTCCTCGATCACGCGGCCGGCCTCGAGAGGGTAGAACGACCGGCCCATGCCGGTGTGCGCGAACGTCGACCAGGTCTCCGCGTGGCAGGAGCGGCACGCCTCCGAGCCGACGTAGGCGACGCCCTTGGCCTGGTTCGCGAATGCGGGAGTGGAGGGGACCCGCGCTCCCGGTGAGCGCGCGTCCTTCCCGCACGACGCCCCGGCCAGGATCGCGATCAGGAGGGTGCGGGCCCGCATGGCCCAAATCTACCGCTCTTGGGGGCCCTGGAGCAGGTGCTGCACGAGGTCGCGGTCCGCGCGGTACGGAATCCCCGGCTTTGCCACGTCGGCGATCGGGGGAACCTCGATCGGGAGGCCCGCCGTCAGCCGGTTGTACGCCTCGGCCAGGAGCGGCTTGAGGTTCACGACGTCCTCGAGGCAGTAGCGCAGGAGCGTCTCGAGCGCCCCCGGGTGTCCCGCCCGGTGGGCGCGCCAGAGGAGCACCGCGGTGTACCCGTCGACCCCGGCGATCTCGTCCGGGCGCACGAGCCCGAGCTGCTTCTCCGCGCCCTTCAAGCCCCCCTTGATTCCGATCCGGTGAAGCGGGAACCGCAGGTCGATGTGATGGAGGTTGCGGAAGGGAACCTCGGGGAACGCGCGCGCGAGCACGGGGAGGTCGAACATCGCGCCGTTGTAGGTGACGAGCAGCTCGACGCCGTCGAGGGCCTCCGGGAATCGCCGCAGGTTCTCCCCCTGGACGTAGGCGGCGACCTGCTCCCCGTCGGAAACCCCGACGCAGGTGATGCTGTCCTCCGTGAAGCTGAGGCCGGTCGTCTCGATGTCCAGGAACAGGAGCTTTCCTGCGTACTGGGCGGCGAGGCGCCACGCCTCGCGGCGCGGCATCGCGCGCGCGGCGAGATCGTCGTCGAGCCGCTCGACGATCAGGTCGCGCCAGGCCCCCGGCGGGTGGTGCCGCCGGAAGGCGTCCCAATCCGTGAAGCCGCGGCGCCAGAGGTCGCGCTCGCGCTTCTCGCCGATGCCCGGGACGTGGAGGAAGGTGTGGCGGAGCATCGGCCTCCATCTTATCGATCGTGTAGACTGTCCGGTCGATCCGCTCGACAGCTGGGGAGGGACCCCGATGCGATTCTCGAGGACGTTCGTTCCTTACGGCGCCTACTGGAGCACGCCGTTCTGCAAGTGGCAGGGGAGCCTGGCGCACCTCAGCGCGATCCCCTTCGCCGCGGACACCGCCAGGAAGGCGCTCGCCGACCGCAGGATCGAGGCCGGCGCCCTCGACGGCGTGTCGCTCGGCATGACGGTGCTCCAGAAGCACCAGCTCTACGCCGGGCCCTGGTTCGCGGCGATGATCGGCGCGGAAGGCATCACCGGCCCGACGATCTCGCAGGCGTGCGCGACGGGGGCCCGCACGATCGCGGCGACCGCGGCCGAGATCGACGCCGGCTCCGAGCGCACGATCCTCGCCGTGACCGCCGACCGGTGCAGCAACGGACCGCACGTCTACTTCCCGAACCCCGGCGGCCCCGGGGGCACCGGCGACAAGGAGGACATCGTCCTCGACTCGTTCGGCTTCGACCCCTGGGCGAAGAACTCGATGATCCAGACCGCCGAGAACGTCGCCGCCGAGGCCGGCATCACGCGGCAGCACCAGGACGAGTGCACGCTCGTCCGGTACGAGCAGTACCAGCGCGCGCTCGCGGACGACTCCGCCTTCCTCAAGCGCTTCATGATCCTGCCGTTCGAGGTGAAGGACGCGTCTTTCCGGAAGGCCGTGGGGACGGTGGCCGGCGAC
>DATKHQ010000225.1:0-11640 GCA_035510175.1 Candidatus Sulfotelmatobacter sp.
AGCGGCGGGACGACGATCAGCGCGACGGCGGTGCCGGCGGCCGCGATCGACCCGGCCCACCGGGCCGGCTTCCACCGTGTGCTCAGCGCCAGCACGCCGCACCAGAGTAGCGGGATCACGGAGGCCAGCAGTCTTCGTCGCCCGTTACCGAAGATCCACGCGGTGGCGTGCCAGGCTGCGAAGAGGGTTGCCGCCTTGCTCAAGCGTGGGGCCGACGCGACGACCGCCGCCACGAGCACCGCGCCCACGGCGACGACGAGCCATTGGCCTCGGGACGTCGATCGACCGCGAGACCTCGCCCAGGCGATCGCACCGCATCCGAACGACGCTACCGCGCATCCGGTGACGACCGCGGAGCCTACCCGGTAGTCCACGGGAATCGATGCGAGCAATCCGAGCAGGCCGAGGATAGGAATCCCAACCATGGCCGCGACCGGTAGCACCACCGCGGCGTTCGAACCGCGAGCCTCGCTCATGCAGTGATCATGACAACACACCCAACCGTGTCAAAACAAAACGGGGCGCCCGCGAGGGCGCCCCGGCAATGTCACGTCGTGGTGTTCGAAGCGTCAGCGACGGCCGCCGTATCCACCGCCGCCACCGCCCCGGCCGCGGCCACCTCCGTAACCACCTCCGCCGCCGTACCCGCCACCACCGCCACCCGAGGTGCGCTCGCGCGCCTCGTTGACAGTGAGCGGGCGGCCGCCGAACTCCTGTCCGTTGAGATCTCGGATGGCGCCGTCGGCGTCCTCCGAGGTGCCCATCTCCACGAAGCCGAAGCCACGCGGACGGCCAGTGTCGCGGTCGGTGACGAGCTTCACCTCGACCACGTTGCGGCCGTTGCGGCTGAAGAGGTCGCGGACCTGTTCCTCGTCCGCGCTGAACGGAAGGTTGCCGACATACAGTCTCGTGCCCATTTCTCGGACTCCTGCGCTCCCCATCCGGGAGCCGATACCAGACCCTGGCCCCGGTCCGACCGGCCGGACCGTATGGGCGCGCCTAACACCGGGGGTGCATTCCCGAGGTAGTGGCACGCAGTTCTTTCGTTTCTGTACGAGAGGAATGCCGCCAGGACCTTCAGTCACGTTAAAGGCATAGGCGGGGGTCTGTCAAGGAGACTGTGGGGTTATACAAAGGTGTCGGGTCATCGCATCGCGGGCAAATTGGGTGTGTTCATCTATAAGAAATTGCGGATAGCTGGCCGGGGCGAAGATAACCATCAGTAACGCCGCGGTCGCGAGATCGACCGACGTCCGGCCGGAATCCGACGTCGGGTTCCCGAAGGGACCCTCCTCGTCGGCCAGCACCGGCCGTCCGGCGACGTTCACGCTGTCCTTGCGGATTCCGGCGTAGGCCTCCCCTGCGGCACCCCGGCGCAGGGTGACGGCGCCGCGGATCTTGGCGCTGTCGTACAGCCCGATCGGGAGCAGGAACGTCACCGAGCACAGGTTGCAGACGTCCACTGCGGTGTTGATCGCCGGGAACGGCTTCCCCTGGAGGATCCGCCGAACCAGCGCCTCGGACGACGGGCGCGTGGTCGTGGGGTCGATCCCGAAGGCGCGATAGAGACGGCGCGCCGGCGCCAGCCCCTCGATCTCCCCGGGGGTCTTCCCGACGTACGCCGACGCGATGCGGCCGACCAGAGCGCCGATCTCGGCGGCCAGGGCGGGGCTCGCCTCGCGAACCGCGACCGGAGCGGCCTCCACGACGCCGAACCGGAGCGACGGCGCGACATCGGGGGCGACAACGACCCGTTGCACGGGCCTAGCATAGTCAGGATGGTCCGGTTAATACACCGCCCGGGGGCGCGTCATGAAGGGTGACGACACGCACAAGGAGAAGGTCGTGCGCGCCCTTCCGAACACGGAGCCGATGACGAAACCGGAATCGGACCCCGCCGTCGCGGCGCTGTTCGAGCTACACCACGAACGGATCTACCGGGTGGCCCGCAGGATCACCGGCAGCGCCGAGGACGCGGAGGACGTCCTTCAAACCGTATTCCTCCGCCTCCTCCGCCGCGAGGATCCGGTGCCGAGGCCCGATGCCGCCGCGAGCTACCTGCACCGCGCGGCGACGAACGCGGCGCTCGACGTCCTGAGGCGGCGGAAGGCGGCGCGCTCCGAGCCGATCGAGGATCCCGACCGGCTCGTCCACGGCGAGCCCGGCCCTGAGGATGCGCGGCGCGGCGCGGAGCTTGGCGAGCGCGTGCGCCGGGCGCTGGGCGGCCTGTCGCCGCGCGCCGCCGAGATGTTCGTCCTCCGTCACTTCGACGGGTACGCCAATCGCGAGATCGCACGGATGCTGGGCACCTCGTGGAGCACGGTCGCCGTCACGCTCCACCGGACACGGGCCCGTCTTCAGAAGGACCTGAAGGGAGACCGCTCATGAGCACGAACGATGACCGCCGGCCTTCGCTCGACGCGATCGTCGATGCGATCCGCCGGGACGAGCCGTCGCACGCCGAGATCGAAACGGCCGCCGGGCGGGTCCGGGAAGCCCTCGGCTTCGATGCCCCCGCCGTCGCCGGGTCCACGCTGCACATCGAGAGCTGCGCCGGATTCCAGGCCCTGATCCCCGACTTCCTCGCGGGCCGGCTAGAGCACTCGGCGATGGTCCTCGTCGAGGACCACTCCCGCGAGTGCATCCCGTGCCGGCGCGCGCTGATCGCGGCGCGGACGCCGAAGGCCGACCCCGCCGTCGCCGAGACGAGGCGCCGCACGCCGGTCCTCGCCTGGGCCGCGACCGCCGCGGCCGCGGCGATCGTGGTGGTGGCGGGGTATACCGCGTGGCAGGTGTTGCCGGGATTTGCCGCCGCGCCCAAGCTCAAGGTCATGCGGGTGGAAGGAGCGCTCGTCCAGCTCCGGCGCGGCGAGATCGTCCCGCTGGCCGCGGGGATGACCGTCTCCGCCGCGGACCCGGTGCGCACGGGGCGAGACTCCGGCGCCGTCCTCCAGATGGACGACGGCTCGCGGATCGAGCTGCGGGACCGGACCGAGCTGTCGGTCCGCCGCCAGCGCCGCGGATCCACGGTGGCGCTCGGCAACGGCAGCATCATCGTCGAGGCCTCGCCCCAGGGCTCGGGCCACCTCGACGTCCGCACGGACGATTGCCTCGTGTCGGTCAAGGGGACGATCTTCGCCGTCAACCGCGGCACGAAGGGCTCGCGGGTCTCGGTCGTCGAGGGCTCCGTGCGCGTCGACACCGGCGGGAGCGAGCGGACGCTGCGGCCGGGAGAGCAGGTCGCCTCGACCGAGGCGGTCGCAGCGGTGCCGGTGGAGCAAGAGATCGCCTGGAGCCTCGACGCGCCGCGGTACGGCCAGCTGCTGAAGGAGCTCGCCGCGCTGCGCCAGAGTCTCGTGGCGCGGGTCCCGAACCCGAAGCTCCGCTACTCCTCGACGCTGCTCGACCGCGTCCCCGCCGACACGGTCCTCTACGCGGCGATCCCGAACCTCACCGACGCGCTCGTCGAGGCTCGCGCGGTCGTTCTGGAGCGTGTCGCGGCCTCGCCTCAGCTCCAGGCGTGGTGGAACCAGAACATGAACTCCCCGGAGGCGCAGAAGGAGTTCGACCAAGCGTTCGAGCACGCGCGCGCCCTCGGAAGCCAGCTCGGAGACGAGATCGTGATCACGCTCTCGCTCGGCCCCGACGGGAAGCCATTCGGCCCGTCGATACGCGCGAACGTGAAAGACCCCGACGGATTCCGCCGCCTGCTCGACGAGCACATGGGCACCGTGGCCCACGATGTTGCGGTCGCCTTCGACGGCCCCGTGGTCACGCTCGGGCCGCGCCCCGACCCCTCTGCCGTCCGGGTCGCCCCGGCAGGCGTTCTGACCGGCACGTTCCACGACAAGATCGCCGGAGCGTACGCGGACGGCGCGACGTGGGTGTTCGGCGTCGATCTCAAGACGATCCTCGCCGCCGAGCGGATCGCACATCCGGATCAGACGCGGGGCTCGGCCGTCCTCGACCGGGCCGGGATCCTCGACGCGCACTACATCATCGCGTCGCGGGCCGACGAGGCGAGCGCCGCCACGAACCGGGCGGAGATCACCTTCGACCGGGCGCGTCGCGGGCTTGCCGCGTGGCTCGAGACGCCCGCCCCGCTCGGGGCCCTCGATTTCGTCTCCCCCGATGCGACCCTCGCCGCGGCGGCGGTGATCCGGCGGCCGGAGCTGATGCTCGCCGACGCGCTGTCCTGGCTCGCCCCCGAGGCGACCGGCGTCGGCGCCCCGATGCCGGAGGCCGACCAGCAGCAGATCCTCGACGACCTGCGCGATCTCGCGGGAGCCCTCGAGGGGGACGTGGCGGTCGCGATCGACGGCCCGATTCTGCCGACCCCGTCGTGGAAGATCGCGATCGGCGTGTCGGACCCGGCCCGGGCCCAGGCCGCGGTGGAGCGGCTCGTCGGATTGATCAACGACGGGACCGCTCGGGCAGGAACGGCCGCCCGCATCGTGCTCGCTACGGAAGACGCCGGGAACCGGATCGACCGTGTCCTGCGTTTCACCGGCGGAACCACCGGAGAATCGTACGAGGTGCACTACACGTTCGGCGACGGGTACCTGGTCGCGGCCCCGACGCGGGCGCTGCTCGACCTGACCCTCGAACAGCACGCGAACGGCTACCGCCTCTCCGGATCCCCGGCGTTCACCGAGATCCTCCCGAAGGACGGCCACGTCGACGTCTCGGCGCTGTTCTGGCGCCACACCGGGCCGGCGCTCGACCCGATCCTCTCGAAGGTGTCGGCGGCCGTCGCACCGAGCGCGCGATCGCAGATCGCGCAGCTTCTCGGCGGCGACCGGCCATCGGTGATGACCGCGTACGCCGACGGCGACCGGATCCTGATCGCCTCGCACGACGAGGCGGGGCTGGGCGCGATGATCGGCACGATCGTCTCGCTCAACACCTTGAGCCGGCTCGAGGGCGCGTTGACCGACGCCCGGCAGCCGCACCACGAGGAGACCCCGACGGCGAAATGAGCGAGACCTCCGCGATCGTGCTCGAAGGGTTGGGCGTGCGCTTCGGCGCGCGCTCGATCCTGTCCGACCTGACGGCCCGCCTCACGGGGCGGGCCATCGGCCTTCTCGGGCCCAACGGCGCGGGGAAGACGACGCTCATCCACACCTTGCTCGGCTTCCACCGCCCCTGTGCGGGAGCCGCCACCCTGAGCGGGGACGACGTCGTGTCGGGCGCCGCCCGGCTGCGCGGGAAGGTCGGGTACATGCCGGAGAACGACGCGTTCATCGCGGGGATCAGCGCGGTGCGATTCGTCCGGTTGATGGGAGAGCTCTCGGGTCTCCCGCCCGAGGCGGCGCTCGAGCGGGCGCACGAGGCGCTCCAGTACGTCGGCCTCGGCGAGGCACGCTACCGGAAGCTCGAGGGGTTCTCGCTCGGCATGAAGCAGATGGCGAAGCTCGCCCAGGCGATCGTCCACGCGCCGAAGATCCTGTTCCTCGACGAGCCCACCAACGGCCTCGATCCGCCGGCGCGCGCCCGGATGCTCCGCCTCATCAAGGACATCCGCGACTCGGGCGTCGTGCAGATCGTCCTCTCGTCGCACCTGCTGCGCGACGTCGAGGATTGCTGCGACGAGGTGCTGGTCCTGAAGGACGGCCGCATCGCCTTCCACGGCAACCTCGAGGAGGAGCGCCGGGCGAACCGGAAGTTCCTCCAGCTCGAAACGCGCGGCGACGAGCGGGCCTTCGCCGCGGCGATGGAAGCGCTCGGGTGCACGTGCGCGCTGCTCGGGAGCGGGCGGATGAAGATGGTCCTCCCGGAGAGCGTCGCGGTGCGCGACCTCTTCCGCGTGGCGGCCGACCGCAGCGTCCAGATCCGGCGGCTCGACTACAAGCGCGATTCGCTCCAGGACATCTTCCTGAAGGCGATGGAGAGCCCCCATGGCCGTCTATGACCGGCGCTACCGCGGGTACGACGGACCGCTGACGCCTGCGGCCACGCGCTGGCGCGTGCTCCCCCGCTACGCCTGGGGAAACGTGTTCCGCTCGCGGCTGTTCGTCGGCTTCTACGCGCTCTGCTTCGTCTGGCCGATCATCGGGCTGTTCTGGATCTACCTCCACCACAATCTCGGCGTGCTCGCGCAGCTCGGCGTCGACGCGGGCGATCTCGCCCCGCCGGTGGACGGCTTGACCGCCGCCGGGTTCCTGGGAGTCCAGTGCTTCGCGTTCGGGTCCCTCGTCGCGCTTCTCATCGGGCCGGGCCTCGTCGCTCCCGACCTCGCGAACGGCGGCTTGCCGCTGTTCCTCTCGCGCCCGCTGACCCGCACCGGGTACGTGCTCGGGAAGCTCGCGACGCTCGCGATGCTTCTCTCGCTGATCACCTGGATCCCGGGCGTCGTCCTGTTCCTGCTCGAAGCCTGGCTCTCGGGGTTCGCGTGGCTCTTCGCGAACCTCTGGCTGCTGGCCGCGATCGTCGTCGGACCGATGATCTGGATCGTGACGATCTCCCTTCTGACGCTCGCGATGTCGGCGCTCGCCCGGCGGAAGATCATCGCGCAGACGTTCCTCCTGGGCCTCGTGATCTTCGGGGGAGTCGCGGGGCAGACGATCAACGTGCTCTTCGGCACCCGTCTCGGGTTCCTGTTCAACATTCCGGAGCTGATGCACTCCGTCTGGGCGGGATTGTTCCGCGTCGATCTGAACGCGCTGCTCCCGTCCCCGGTGGCGTGGCTCGGGGTCGCGGGGCTGATCACGCTGTCGGTCGCGATCCTGGCGCGAAAGCTTCGCGCGTACGAGGTCGTGACGTGATCTCGTTCGAGAACGTCTCGAAGTTCTACGGCGAGATCCTCGGGGTCAACCGGGTCACCCTCACGATCACGCCGGGGATCACGAGCCTCGTCGGCCCGAACGGCTCCGGCAAGACGACGCTGATGAACCTCATGACGGGCCTCCTGCGGCCGACCCGGGGCCGCGTCACCGTCGACGGGGTCCCCTCCGACCGCCCCGAGGCGCTGATGCGGCGGGTGGGGTACTGCACGCAGTACGACGCCTTCCCGCCGGGACTTTCCGGGTTCGAGTTCGTCCGCTCTCTGCTCCGCCTGCACGGCGACGCCGACGCCGAGTGCCGGAGGAAGGCGGCGAAGGCGATCGAGCGCGTCGGCCTCTCCGAGGCGGCGTTCCGCCCGGTCGCCGGGTACAGCAAGGGGATGCGGCAGAGGATCCGCCTGGCGCAGGCGATCGCGCACGATCCCGACGTCGTCGTCCTCGACGAGCCGCTCAACGGCCTCGACCCGATGGCGCGCGCGGAGGCGATCGACCTCTTCCGCTCCCTCGCGCGCGAGGGGCGGACCGTGGTCCTCTCGAGCCACATCCTCCACGAGGTCGACCTCCTCTCCGACCGCGTGGTCCTCGTCCACCACGGGTACGTCGTGGCGGACGGAGACATTCCCGGCGTGCGCGACGAGATCCAGGAGCGCCCGATGCAGATCCTGCTCCGCTGCGACCGGCCGTCGCTGGTGGCGTCTCGGATCTTCGAGCTCGACAGCGCGGTCGAGATCAAGCTCCACGACGACGACCGCGGCCTGCTCGTGCACACGCGCGACGCCGAGAAGTTCTACCGCCTCCTGAACGGGCTCGTCCTCGAGCACGGCGTCGACCTCGAGACGATCCTCCCGGCCGACGAGGACGTCGAGGCGGTCTACCGGTACCTGATCGAGGGGGAGGGATCGACCTCATGAGCGTGCGGCGGCAGGTTCTCGCGGTCCAGCTCCTCGAGATCCGCAAGCGCTTCCTCGGCAAGCGCGCGATCCCGGTCTACCTGCTGGTGATCTTCCCGTTGATGATCTTCGGCGCGCGCGCCTTCGCCCTGCTCCTGTTCGGCGTGACGCAGAGCGGCGGGCTCGGCCATGACCGGGTGATGTACGCCGCACTCTACCGGACGCTGATCCTGAGGTTCGTCGTCTACTTCGGCTGCGTCGCGGTCTTCGTCCCGCTCTTCCGCGGCGACGTGCTCGACAAGTCGCTCCACTATTACTTCTTGGCACCGATCAGCCGGAAGACCCTGGCGGTGGCGAAGTACCTCTCGGGGCTGACCGCGGCGGTGGTGCTCTGGAACGGCGTGACGCTCGCGACCTGGCTCCTTCTCTACCTCGCTCGCGGTCCGGGGGCACTGATCGAGATGCTCTCGACTGCGGGCGGCTGGTTCGAGCTGGGGAGCTATCTCGCCGTCACCACGCTCGCCTGCATCGGGTACGGGGCCGTGTTCCTCCTCGCCGGGGTCGCGTACAAGAGCCCGATCGTCCCGGCGCTCGCCATCCTCGGGTGGGAGTCCATCAACGCGCTCCTCCCGCCGATCCTCAAGGCGGTCAGCGTTATCCATTACCTGGAGTCGCTCTGCCCGGTGTCGATCCCGCCCGACTCGGGGATCGCGATCCTGGCCGATCCCGCTTCGCCATGGGTTGCGGTTCCGGGGATCCTCGCGCTCGCGGCGATCCTGGTGACGCTCGCGGCGCGGAAAGCCGAGCGGTTGGAGATCCTGTACGGGACGGAGTAGCGGACCGGGGGTTCCTCCGCTGCTACGATTCTCCGGATGGCGCCCGACGACGGCATCGCTCGCAAGACTCCTCCGCTCACCATCCGCGAGCAGGCGGAGCACGTGCTGCGCCTCGCCCCGGCCGAGCGCCTGAAATTCCTCATCGAGGCGCCGAAGCCGCTCCCGCTCGTCCGCGCCCTTCCCGACGGCGATTTCTATCTCACGGTCCGCGAGGTCGGGCCCGACGACGCGGGGCCGCTCCTCCAGCTCGCCTCGGCGCCGCAGCTCACACACCTCCTCGACCTCGAGGGCTGGCGCGGCGACCGGTTCGATCCGCTGCGCTGCGGGGCCTGGGTGGCGCTCCTGGCGGAGACCGGCGAGCCTACGCTCAAGCGCTTCGTCCGGAACGCCGACGACGAGACGCTCGTGCTGCTCTTCCGCGACTGGGCGCACGTGCGCCCTCTCGAGATCGACCACGAGGAGCCGACGCGCGGCCACGGCGTCTCGGATGCCGGCGACGAGCGCGGCTTCATCTCCCCCGACGGCGGGCACCTGTTCGCCCCGGAGCGCCCAGAGCACGTCCTCGCGGTGCGCCGCCTCGCCGAGACGCTCTACCTCGACGACCAGCCGCGTTACGCGGGGCTGATCCGCACCGCGCTGTTCGACCTTCCGTCCGAGGTCGAGGAGAGCGCGCTGCGCTGGCGCCTCTCGCGCCTCGAGGAGCACGGCTACCCGCCGCTCGAGGAGGCGACGCAGATCTACGAGCCGCCGGCGGGCGCACATACCCCGCCGCCGGCGCCCGCGCCGCCCTCCGACGACGGCCTCGCCGCGTCCCACGCGGCGCTCCGGGTCCTCGGACCGCGCGGCCTGATCGCGACGGGAGTCGACGCGCTTCCGCCGGAGGCGCGGGAGCGCGTGCTGTTCGGGCTGTCGTCGCTCGCGAACCGCGTGCTCGTCGCGGACGCGGCCGATGCCGGGTCGATCGACGCGCATCGTCGCGTGCTCGAGCGCGCGGCCTCGTACGTCTCGCTCGCCCTGGAGGCGCGAGGGGCTCACGACGGCGCGCACGCGGCGCCGATCCTCGCGGAGGTGTTCGCGGTCGACCTCTTCCGCGAGGGGTACCAGCAGGCGGCGGCGCTGCGCCTGCGCGCGCGGCAGGTGCTCGCCACGGGATGGGGCGGCGGCCACGCGCACGCGCTCGACCTGCTCGATGGCCCGCTGCGGGCGCGCGTGTCGGCGCTGCTGCAGCCGCGCCCTCTCTACGTCGAGACCGCCGAGGACGGTGCGTCGCATCCGAGGGATTTCCGGCGCGTCGCGGAGATCGAGGAGACGCGCTTGACACTCGACCTCGCCGATTCGCTCGCGAAGATCCTGCTCGCCGGGACCGGCACCTCGGCCGCATCGATCCTCGACGAGGAGCGGCACCCGTTCGAGGAGCGGGCGCGGTTCTCGACGCTGCTGCTGACGATGCTCGCCTGGCACGCGGCGCGCGGCGCGCTGCGCATCGAGCGTCTGCCGCAGGACGTCATCGCCGACTTCCTGCGCACGACCGCCTCGCGCCGCACGGCCTCGCCCGAGGCGGCGACGCGCGCCATGGAGAAGCTGCTGGACGCCGTCGCCCCGCAGGCGGCGCCCGACCGTCGCGTCGCGGCCTCGCTGCGCCTGTTCGCCGCGACCTGCCTCGACCGGCTCGCGGCCGATTGCGGCGGCCTGGTCCCCGGGACGCCGGTCACGCCGCGCGTGGTGGGTTGCCTGAGGATCGCCTAGGGCGATCGCCCCTCAATCCCCCAGCGCCGTCCGGATCGCCGCGCACGCCTCGCGCGCGTTGTCGAGCGGCGCCGCGTCGACGAACGGCGCGATCCCGTATCGCGCCTTCCCGTCGTCCGTGCAGGTCACGACGATCCAGTCGCCGCGTGCGGGCCACATCCTCGGGTCACCGTAGACGAGCTGCTCCGAATCGGCGACCGCCAATTGGGATACGAGAACGGCCCCCAGCAGGACTCCCGCGCGCATGATCGCCCCGAGATTATCCGGGTTCCTTCGGGGGCTACAATGGCCCGTCTTGGAGGCCGCCATGACCGACGACAAGCCGCTGAAGTCCGCGTACGAGCTCGCGATGGAGCGGTTGAAGGCGAAAGACCGGGAGGAAGGCATCGAGGACCGCCCGCTCACGCCGGCACAGAAGGCGAAGATCGCCGAGCTACGTCGCGACGCGCAGGCGAAGCTCGCGGAGATCGAGATCCTCCACAAGAAGGCGCTCGCCGAGGCGGGCGGCGATCCCGAGGCGCTCAAGAAGCTCGAGGAGCACTATCAGACCGACCGCGCGCGGGCGGAGTCGCGCCTCGAGGCGGCGATCGCGAAGGTCAAGGGATAACGGGGCATTCAGCTCCGCTCCTCCCAGACCTTCGCCAGCTCGACGATCACCTTCGCCGCGAGCTCCATGTCCTGCACCGACACCCACTCGAGCCGCGAGTGGTAGTTGTGCTCGCCGGCGAAGATGTTCGGCGTGGGCAGCCCCATGAAGCACAGGCGTGAGCCGTCGGTCCCGCCGCGGATCGGATGCTCGCGCAGGGTCAGGCCGCAGCGGCGGATCGCCTCGCGCGCGTTCTCGATGATCTGCGGGTGCTTCTCGAGGACCTCCCGCATGTTCCGGTACGACTCCTCGACCTTGCACTCGACGGTCGCGCCCGGCCACGCGGAGGCGACCTCCTTCGCGAGCTTCTCGATCCAGGCTTCCTTGTCCTCGAGCCCGGGGGTCTTGAAATCGCGGATCAGGAGCTTCACGGTCGTCTTGTCGACGGCGGCGTTGACGACGTACGGGTGCACGTACCCCTCGTACCCCTCGGTCGTCTCCGGGGAGAGCTTGTCCTTGGGGAGGCGGCCGATGAAGTCGGCGGCGACCTTGATGGCGTTGACCATCTTCCCCTTGGCATACCCGGGGTGCGTGTTGAACCCCTGGAACGAGACGGTCATCGCGTCGGCGGCGAAGGTCTCCATCTCGATCTCGCCGCGCGTCTCGCCGTCCATCGTGTAGGCGCACGAGGCGCCGAACTTCGCGACGTCGAAGTACTTCGTGCCGTTTCCGACCTCCTCGTCGGGGGTGAACCCGATCCGGATCGGGCCGTGCGGGATCTCGGGGTGTTTCACGAGATA
>DATKHQ010000226.1:0-4300 GCA_035510175.1 Candidatus Sulfotelmatobacter sp.
ACTCCTATCTGCGAACACGTGTCCTCAAAACGTGGCTGCGCCACTACAATCAGCGCCGTCCACATGGGAGCCTCGATGGACTACCGCCGATCAGCAGACTCCGTCGGTCCCGCGAACAACGTCTCTAGAAACCACAGCTAGGCCGCCGTGATCCGTTCCACCAGCGACCGCACGGCACTCTCCACCCTCATCCCATCGATCGCGTTGAACCCTCCCGCATTCCGGTCGATCCGCTTGATCCCCGTGTAGTCACGCCCGGGCGGGGAGACGATCACGAATGGGACCCCCCACGGTGTGTTCACTCGTGGATCGGTCGGACCGTAAATCCCGACGACGGGGCAGCCGACGCCGCACGCGAGATGAAGCGGGCCGCTGTCACCGCCGACGAAGAGCCGTGCGTGCTTGAACAGCGCGGCGAGGGTCATCAACGGCGTCGGCGGGGCGGTGATCGCGAGAGGGCCGCACGCCTCGGCGAGGCCGATCGCATCGCCTTCTTCCCCGGGTCCGTAGACGATCACGGGCTTGATGTCGTGCACCGCGAGCGCGCGGGCGGCGGCGGCGAGCAGGGGCGTGGGGGGCTTCTTGTACGCCTGCCGTTGGCTGGCGCCGGGATTGAGGATGGCGAACGTGCCGAACGCGCGGGCGAGCTCCGCGGCGCGCTCGGCATCCGCCTCCGGGATCTTCATGCCGGCGTCCGGGAGCGGACGATCGGGAAGGCCGAGCCCGCGGACGATGTCGAGATTGCGCTCGAGGCGAGGAGTGCGCCGGCCGCCGGATGGAACGCGGTGCGTCGAGAAGAGCCTGTTCCCCTCCTTCGCTTGATGCCCTTCGTAACCGATGCGCACCGGCGCCTTCGAGAGGAGCCCCAGCGTTCCGCTGCGGAGGTCGCCGTGGAAGTCGAGGGCGAGCCCGGCGTCAAGCGCGCGGATCTCGCGGATCAACGCCCGCGTCGTTCGCGCGAGGCTCGGCCAGTCCCCTGGTTTCTTGAATCCCGCGCGGAACATCGCGCGAGGAAGCCCGATCACCCCGTTCAGGTCGGGGTGGTTCTCGAGAAGAGCCGTCCATGGTTTCCAGGCCACCCAGTGAATGCGGGCCTCGGGTAGGGCTGCGCGTATGAGGCGGACGGGAGGAAGCGTCCGGGCGATGTCGCCCATCGCGCCGAGCCGGAGGACCAAGATCGTCAGGTCCTTGCCGCCGCCCTCCAGGGCTCGTCGGATCGGCGCCGGGAGGTCGAGCACGGCGCGAGTATACGGGCCCGCCCTTGCGCGGCCGGCCCGGAGGGAGATACAACGCCCGGCATGCCACTCCATCCCAAATTGCTCGAAATCCTGCGCTGCCCGGCCTGCCGGTCCCCCCTGAGGGTCGCCGAGCCGGAGAAGTCCCTGGCCTGCACCGGGTGTCCCCGGACCTATCCGATCGTCGACGGAATTCCGGTCGTCATGGTCGACCGGGCCGGCAAAACGAGCGATACCGCTTAGCGGGATTTTCCGGGTTGGCTTGACCCCGGGCGCCAGACGCCTAACTTTGAAATCGAGTTCGGGGCCGGTCCGGGGTCTCGGAGTCCCAGGCACGGGTCGGGAGCCGGGGGCAGGAGCACATGAACGACACGACGAGGAATCCGCGTCCTCAGGCAGGCCTCCACGGGGGACGGCTCGAAGGGATCGGTGTCCCCGATCTTCTCTGGACGATCTGGCGCGGACGGAACACCGGCGTCCTGTCGATCACCGCCGGCGGATGCACGAAGAGGGTCTTCGTCGAGGGCGGGCGGATCGTCTTCGCCGCTTCCGAGGATCCGAACGACCGCCTGGGAGAGATGCTCCTGCGCGAGGGCGCGATCAACCTCGATCAGCTGGAGTCCGCGGTCGCGCGCCTCGACGGGCGCAAGCGACTCGGCACGATCCTCGTCGAGGCCGGGCACCTGAGCCCGGACGGGCTCGTCAAGGGCGTGCTCGGCCAGGTGCGGCGGATCGTCCTCGGGCTGTTTCCGCTCGAGGAGGGAGACTACCGCTTCGTCGACGGCCCGCTCGAGAGCGACGAGCTCATCAAGCTCGGCATGAAGACGGCCGAGATCCTGCTGGAGGGGGTCCGCCAGATCCGATCGTTCTCGCGCATCAGGCGCAGCGTCGGGTCGACCCACACGCGCTACCGCCTCGACGACGACGGCCTCACGGCGCTGCGCGGGCTCGACGTCCGCGACGGCGAGCGGCTGCTCGTCCAGCGGATCGGCGACGCCGGAGCGCGAGGAGTCTCGGTGGACGCCCTGTGCCGCGAGGTGTTCCTCTCGAACTTCGAGATCTACCGCGCACTCTGGGCGTACGCGGTCCTCGGCGTGATCCACCCCGTCGGGCGGGAGGTCGAGACGTCTTCCGCGAGCGCGATGGAGGGGAGCCTCGAGCGTGCCGGCGGCCTGCCCGAGCTGCTCGTCCGGCTCTGCCGCGACGGCGAGACCGGCGTCCTCAACGTCAGCCGCGGAGCGATCGAGCGGACGTTCCACATCAAGGAAGGCAGCTGCGTCTTCGCCACGTCCAGCTCGATCGACGACGGCCTGGTCGCCCACCTGCTCCGCCGCGGCGTGATCTCGCTCAAGAACTGCGAGGAGACCGCCCGGAAGCTCCTGTCGAACAAGCGGGTCGGGACGATCCTGCTCGAGATGGGGGTCATCGACGAGTCCGACCTGCGCGCGACCATGCGCGAGCAGCTCCTCGAGATCATCTTCGACACCTTCTGCTGGGAAACGGGGGACTACCAGTTCGCCTCCGGCGAGCTGCCGACGATCGAGCAGATCACGCTGGATCGCACCGTCGAGAGCCTCGTCTTCGACGGCGTGCGGCGCGTGACCTCGTGGTCGCGCGTCTGCGGCGGGTGCGGCGGCGCCGGCGCGCGCATGTCGCTCCGTCCCGAGTATCTCTCGGTGCTCGACCGGATGAGCGTCGGCTCGGACGAGTGGGAGCTCGTGTCGATCCTGAGGACCCCGAAGACGCTCGAGGAGATCTGCCGCGAGAGCCTGCTCGGGAGCTTCCGGTCGTGCCAGATCCTGTGGGCGCTGCGCCTGCTCGGCGCGATCGGTCCCGCCCCCGCCGAGAGCGGCACGAAACCCGATGCGAGCGAGAGCCGCACGACCGGCGGCGAGGCGGGCGATACGCCGAACTCAGAGACGGCGCCGCGCGGGGTGGCGGGACCGGCGCCCGAGCCTGCGCCCGACCCGGAGCCGGTGTTCGCGACCGAGCTCGAGGCGCTGCCCGTGTCCGAGCCCGGACCCGAGCCTGCACCCGAGCCGGAGCCGGTGTTCGCGACCGAGATCGAGGCGCTGCCCGTGTCCGAGTCCGCGCCGGAGCCGGAGCCGGAGCCGGAGCCCGAAGAGCGTCGCGAGCCCGAGGCCGATCCCATGCCGGTTCCGCTCGCCACGGTCGAGGAGGAGACGACGATCGCCCGGACCTGGGAGATCGTTGGGACCCTCGAGCCCGACGGCCGCCCCACGCTCCCCGCCTCCGAGACGGTGGGAAGCGCCTCGGCCGACGACGACGCGATCGAGATCGTGGACCACGGCGAGACTCACCCTGGCGCCCGCGACGAGGAGCCCGCCGGCGCGGCCGCCGGAGCCGCCGTGGGCGCCCGCGAGGATGCCGGCCGCACGATGCGGATCCCTCGGGAGGAGATCGAGGCCGCGCTGCGGGCCTCGGAGCACGAGATCATCCCCGACCGACCCCCGCTGCCGAGGGTCGAGGAGCACGCGGAAGCTCTCCCCGCGATGCCGCCCGAGCCCCCCTTCGATCCGCCCGCCGGGCTCGAGGGCGCGATCGCGCGCTTCAACGCGCGCCACGTGATCCTCTACAAGGCGCTCCGCACCGAGGTCGGCGCCGGCGCCGCCAACTTCGTACGCTCCTGCCGGTCGAGCCTCGGCCACGACGGCGCCATCCTCGCCACCGCCGAGCTCAACCCCGACGGCTCCTGGGATCCGATCGAGATCCGCCGCTCGGTGATCGAGCACCGGATCTCGGACGCGGAGATGGGGTTCCAGAAGCTGCTCTCGCAGGAGGTGGAGATGCTGCGCCTCCACCTCGGCGCCTCGCGCGTCGGCAAGCTGATGGCCCAGCTCGCCTCGATCGCCTGAGGCCGCTCTAGACCGCCCGGCCGCCCGTGTACGGGTCGTCGGACTCGTCCTCGCCGTTGTCGTCCGGCTGGTAGACCGGGGCGCTCGCCGGTGCCGCGGCCGCTCGCTCGAGGCCGCGCTCCATCGGCTCGTCCTCGGCGCCCGGATGCGGCGCGGTCAGGGCGTCCGGCTCGTGCCGGATCGCCGCCG
>DATKHQ010000227.1:0-2232 GCA_035510175.1 Candidatus Sulfotelmatobacter sp.
TCGGGGGATATTCCCTTTCTTCTTGCGAGGCTCCCCGGATACCGCCTCGCTGCGAAGAATAGGGAATATCCCCCGAGACTTCCGTTTACGGGACGCTAGCGGACGATGAACGGACCCCCGCCAGCGTAGGTGCGCCCGGGCCCCGCGGCGATCGCGAGCACCGGTGCCAGGAACGCACCCGAGCCCAGGCCGTCGGCGAGAGGCCACCACTGCCGGCCGTCGTAGCGCACGAGGCCGGTCGTGCGGCGGCCGCCGGGGAGCCGGAACGATCCCCCCGCGACGAAGAGCTCGTCGCGGAGCATCGCGAGGGCGCGGATGCTCTCGGTCGTCGCGAGGGTCAGGGGCGCCCAGCGCGTGCCGTCCCAAACGGCGATACGGCCCGCGGAGGTCCCGCCGGCCTCCGTGAAGTCTCCCGCGGCGAAGACCTTCCCGCCCGAGGCGGCGAGGGCGGCGACTTTCTCGAGGCCGCCTGCGACGCCCGTGCCCAGAGCGCTCCAGGCCGTCCCGTCCCATCGCGCGACGTTGCGAGCCGGCACGCGCCCCGCGGCGACGAACTCTCCGCCGGCGAACAGATCCGGGCCCGACACGGCGAGCGACCAGACCACGCTTCCGCGGTCACCGCTGCTCACGCCGGTACCGAGCGGCGACCACCGCCTCCCGTCCCAGCGCGCGATCCCCTCGGCGTTGACGCCCCCGGCGGTGGTGAAGCGGCCCCCCGCGATCAGATCGCGCCCGCGCAGCGCGAGCGCGTAGACCGCCGCGGGGCGTGCCTGGTCGCGGCTCCCGCCGACGCCCTCGCCCAGCGCGTGCCAGCGCGTCCCGTCCCAGCGAGCGATCCCGTTGACACGCGTCTGCCCTGTCGCGGCGAACTCGCCCCCCGCGTAGACGTCGGATCCCGCGACCGCGATCGCCCAGACCGGCCCGTCGAGGCCGGCCCCGAGCGCGCTCCATCTCTTCCCGTCCCACCGGGCGATCCTCGCCGCGGGCCGCCCTCCCGCCGCGACGAACTCTCCCCCCACGACCAGGCCGTCCCCGGCGATCGCCAGCGCTCGCACGGGACCGTCGGGACCCCCCGCATCGCGGGGTCCGGGCTCCACCCAGTCGAGCCCGTCCCACGCCGCGAGGTGCGCGACCCGGCCGACGTCGATCGTGAAATCGACCGTCGTCACCTTCCCCGCGCGCTTGAACTGCGCCCAGATGCGGTGCGCTCCCGGTCGCCGCATGACCGCATTGAAGGCGACGTCGGGCCCGCCGGAGGCGGAGCCGGACGTGGCGAGGCGTGTCGGGTGCGTATGCACGCAGTCGAGCGCGTCCGCGTCGAGGATCAGCGCATGTCCCCAGGCGCCGAGGTACGGCTCGAGATCGGTGACCGGAGCGCCGGTCCTTTCGTCGACGAGGTGAAGCATCAGCGCCGCGTGTGCCCCCGCCGCCGTCCGGGGCGGCTCCAGGCTCAGCTCGAACCGCGTGCCGTCGACGACCTTCGTCAGAACGCGGTCCGCGGTCAACCGCGCCGGCGGAGCCTGAGCCGGGGCGCCCGCGGTCGTCACGGTCGAGCGGACGATCTGCGGCGTGCCGCCGGCCGGGAGGAAGTCGCTGAAGACGTAGTAGGTCCCCGCATGCGGGAGAGCGGTCACGACCTCGAACGTGCCGTCCGGCAGTTGCGCCGGATGGATGTGGTCGTAGGTCGCGAGGTCGCTGCCGACGACGAACAGGTGGATCAGCTTCTCGTGGACGATCTGGAAATCCCGGACGCGCGCCCCGGTCGCCGGGTCGGTGATCTCGATCTTCAGCCGGAGCGGCTCTCCGGGCGATGGGTGCTCCGGAACGGAGACGAGCGTGACGCGAGCGGGAGGGCTTCCCGGGGGTCCCATCGGGACGAGCGTCATCCCGCAAACCGGGCACGTGCCCGGAGACGCGGCGCGCATCTCGGGGTGCATCGGGCACCCGAACGCGCCCACCGCGACCGGGCTCGGGACCGGCGACGGAGAGACCGCAGTGAGCAGCAGAGCCAGCCCGGCGATCGAGATCTTGCGAAGGAAGCGCACGTCCACTCGGCCCTCTCGTGATTCGAAAGTTATCGTGTGCCGAAAAACCGTCAAGACCTTACTAACTTAATCTCTTATAGCGTACCGTTCCGGTCCGTTGTTCTGTTGACAATCCGGCTCCTTTTCGTTGTCCGCCCCGAGTCTTCAGCGTAGGTTTCCGCGGACGGAAACTTCTTCCCTTGAGCGA
>DATKHQ010000228.1:0-3998 GCA_035510175.1 Candidatus Sulfotelmatobacter sp.
GACCAGAAAGCAGAGGGGGCAATATGCACATCGGCCTCGTCGCCCTCGGCCGTTCAATCGTTTGCGTCAAGCGGCGTGTCAGACAACGATAGAGAACTCCCTGCTCCCTCCGAGCCGAGTTCGAGCGATAGCGATACCACCGACCAGGATTCCGCAGAGTCTGTTCTCGAGATCGTCGAACAGGTAGTAGTGATACTCGGAACGGTGGACGTGGGTGCACAACCAATAAACGACGGCGCCGACCCCGTAGCTGGACTCACGCCCTAGCCCCCACCGGCGACCGTAGCGCGCCCGCGCATCTGGCTCCTCGCGGGCGTGCTACGCTCCCGGCCTCATGCCCTCCGTCACGCGCTCCAACGCCAGGCTGCTCGCTCATCACCTGTACGAATTCGTCGAGTGCGAGCATCGCGTGGCGCTCGATGCGACGGTCGATCGCGCGGAGCGGACGCCGCCGGGCGCGGCGATGGAGATGCTGTTCGAGCACGGGCGAGCGTTCGAGCGCGAGGTGGCGGCGGGGCTCAGGTATCCGACGGTCGAGGTCCGCGGCGACGACTGGGAGGGCGCGTTCGAGGAGACCGTGGCGCTCATGCGGTCGGGCGTGGCGGGGATCGACCAGGGAGTGCTGCTCGGGCCGGGGCGGCTGGCGCGCCCCGACCTGCTCGAGCGCGTGCCAGGGGCGAGCGGGCTGGGTGAGTTCCACTACGTTCCGGGCGACATCAAGTCGGCGCTGGCGCCCCGATCCGATGCGGCGATGCAGGTCGGATTCGCCGCGGTCTTGCTCGAGGCGGTGCAGGGCGTGCGGCCATCGAGCGGGTTCCTGATCCTCGGCGATGGCAGCCGCGAGGTCCTCGACCTCGAGAGTATTCGCACGACGGTCGACGAGGCCGTGATGCGCGCCGAGTCGCTCGTTCTCGGAGAGGCGGCGACCGTTCCGGGCTACTGCCGCGCCTGTGCGCGGTGCCGGTGGCGGGGGCGGTGCCTGCCCGAGCTCGAGAAGGCGCACGACATCTCGTTCGTCCACGGGCTCACGCGCACGCGACAGCGGGTGCTGCGGGCGCGCGGCGTCGAGTCGATCGATGCGCTCGCGGCGGCGGACATCGATGTGTTGGTCGCCTCCGGAGTTCCGGCCGACGGTCTCGATCGTGCGCAGCGGCAGGCCAGAGCGCTGCTCTCCGGCGGCGTGGAAGGCCGGCGGGAGGTTCCCGTGCCTTCCGGGAGCCGGCGAGAGCTGTACCTGCGGATCGAGACGGATCCGCTCGATGGGGCGCAGCCGTTTCTCGTGTCATGGGGCGAGGCGCGCATTCGCGGGGCGCTCGAGACCGCTCGCGGTGTGGTCGTCTCGTCCGTTTCCGAGCGCGCCGATGTCGCCGACGAGCTGATCCGGTTTCTCGAAGGCGCTGCCGTCGTCCGCGAACCGGTTTACGTATTTGGCGGGCAAACCTCGCGGGCGCTCGAAGCGTTGTGCGATCTCGTGGGCTTGGCGCCCGCGCGGGCCGGCGATCTCCTGGGTCGGCTGGTCGATCTCGCGCCGTGGGTTCGGCGCGGAGGCGTGCTCCCCGTGTTTCGGTACTCGTTCGCCGAGGTCGCGGCGGTCGCTCGGCGGATGCCTCGGCCCGCGCTCGATGCCGCGGAAGACGACCTGTTCGTCATCCACGCTGGGATCCGCGATGGGGCGGAGGGTGCTTCGGCACGGAGGGACCTCGAATCCGCGGGGCGAGAGGCCGTGGGAGCGCTGCACGCGATCCGGCGCTGGCTCGATCGATGAGCGCGGGTTCTCCCGGCGTCCTCGATCGTATCGAGCGGTTGCTCCATCGCGAACACCACGCAATCCTTCTGGGACATCGCGACCTGATGACCCTTCCCGTCGAGGAGCGGGTCGAGCGCGGCGAGACATTGGCCGGTCTGAGGTTTCTCGGTGAGGAGACCGGCGGCCGCATTCGGCTCGCGTGTTCCGACAACCTCGCGAAGTACAGGCCCGGCGATGCGCTTCGCTTGATCCACGAGGGCGCCGCGGAGACGGCCCTCGGTCTCGGCGTCACGTACGCGTCGTTCGACGATCGGAAGGGCATCCTCGTGGTCGAGCGGGATCCCTATCGATCCGATGGTCGCTTTGACCCGTCCGGATCCCTGCGTCTCGATCCCGAGGCCAGCTCGCTGATCGCGCTGGCGCTCGAGGCGGTCGCGCGCGTGCGCGCCGGCGCCGGGCGTCCGGGAGGTGCCGCGCGTGTCGCCGGCGACATCCTCGCGGGGACCGTCCGGTGCTCCGCGGACGCGGACGCTCGAATGCAGGGGCGGGCTCGCGCGGCTTCGTTTGTGCCGGCATTCGACTCATCGCAGCTCGACGCGTTCGTCGATGCGCTGGCGAGCTCCCCCATCGCGCTCGTCCAGGGACCGCCCGGCACCGGGAAGACCCACGTCCTTGCCCGGATCGTCTCCGCGCTCGCCGCGCGCGGCTTGCGCGTTCTCGTCACCGCGTACACGCATCGCGCGGTCAATCACGCGCTGCGGAAGGTCGCCGAGGCCGATCCCGGACTGTCGGTCGTCAAGGTCGGGAAGGCGACCGGCGCCGACGACCTCCGAGGAGCTCCGGTCGCCGTGGCGCCTTCGCTTCGCAGGCTGCCGCCTCCCGACGGACGACGGCGAGTGGTCGGAACGACGCTGTTCGGATTGAAGTCGGTCTGGGAGGCCGGCGCGTTCGACGTCGCCGTCGTCGACGAGGCCGCTCAGGTGCCCCTCGCTTACGCCCCGTGCATCCTCCTGGCCGCCGAGCGATTCGTCCTCGTCGGCGACCACCGGCAGATGGGACCGATCGTCCAGGGGCGGCACGACGACCCTCTCGCCGAGACCTCGCTGTTCGAGAGCGTGGCCGCGTGGCGACCGCCGTCGCTGCTGCGGACCACCTACCGGATGAACGAGGGGCTCGCGGCGTTTCCGAGCCGTGCGTTTTACGGAGGACGGTTGGTTCCGTCGGATGAGGCCGCGTCCGGGCGGTTTCTTGGCGTCCCCGGCGGCCCGTTCGACGCCCTGTTCGATCCGGAGCGGCCCGCGGTGCTGGCCTTGGTCACCCACGAGGGTTTTCGCACCCGCTGCCCCGCGGAGGCGGAGGTCGTCACCCGGATCGTGCTCGATCGACTGTTGCGTCAGAAGGGCAACCCGCGCGACGTGGCTGTCGTGTCGCCGTACCGGGCGCAGCTTCGCTTGGTTCGAACACTTCTCCGACGCGGACTCGACGCGGTTTCCTGGCGCGGCGCGTTTCCGGTCGTGGACACGGTCGAGCGGATCCAGGGGCAGGAGCGGGACCTCGTCGTCGTGTCGCTGGTCGGATCGGATCCCGAGTATCTCGCCGGTGAGGCGTCGGAGTTCTTCTACTCCCCCAACCGGTTGAACGTCACGATCACCCGGGCGCGGACCAAGCTGATCATCGTCGCCAGCCCGCTCGCGTTCGAGGCGGTCCCGGCCGATCTTCCCGGGCTTCAGGCGGTCGAGCGCTTCCGCCGCTTGCGGCGCGAGCTGCCCGCCTTTCCCGCCTGAACGAAAACGCCCCGCTTTCGGCGGGGCGTCGTCGATCGATCGTTGTCGTAAACGTCAGTTCGTGCCGGCGCTCGCCGTCGTGGTCGGGGTCGGGATCGCGATCCCCTTCCGCTGCAGCTCCTCGTTGATCACCGAGCGGAACTGCTCGATCGGCTGCGCGCCCACGAGCGAGCGCCCGTTGATGAAGAACGCCGGGGTCCCGGTCACGCCGGCCGCGGCACCGCTGCTCGCGTACTCCTGGATCGTGCCGTCGTGCTTCTTCGACTCGATGCACGCGGAGAACGCCGCGCCGTCGAGGCCCAGGTCGGAGGCCCGCTTGCTGAGGTCGGCCGCGGAGAGGTCGCCTGCGTTCTCGAACAGGTTGCGGTGGTACTCCCAGAACTTGCCCTGGTCGAGCGCGCAGTGGGCGGCCTCGCTCGCCGGCATCGCCATCTGATGGAACGGCAGCGGGTAGTCGAGGTAGACGA
>DATKHQ010000229.1:0-3185 GCA_035510175.1 Candidatus Sulfotelmatobacter sp.
TACCCGTGCTCCTTCAGGTTCTCCTGAAGGTTTCGCAGCGACTCCACGTTGGCATCGACGCGTGCCTCCTGCGAGTCGGCGACGAAAACGATGCCGTCGACGCCCTTGAGGATCAGCTTGCGCGACGCGTCGTAGAAGACCTGGCCCGGCACGGTGTACAGGTGAAAACGCGTCTTGAAGCCGCGGATCGTGCCGATCTCGATCGGCAGGAAGTCGAAGAAGAGCGTCCTCTCGCTCTCGGTCGCGAGCGAGATCAGCTTCCCCTTCGCCGTGGCACCCGTCTTGTCGTAGATGTACTGGATGTTCGTCGTCTTCCCGCACAGGCCGGGCCCGTAATAGACGATCTTGCAGTTGATCTCCCGCGCGGCGAAGTTGATGAACGTCATGGTCGGCCGGGAAGTCTAGGCGCGTTCCTAGCTGAAGAGGGCATCGATGTCGTCGTCGGTGATCTCGCCGAACGCGGCGAGGCTTCCCACCGCGGCCGTGCGACCGGACTGCGACCGCGCGACGATCTCGTCGAGAAGCGAGGCCAGCTCGCCCGTGGCTTTCTTCACGCGAAGGCGAACGAGCCCCAGCGAGGAGTGCTCGTCGAACAGGACGACCAGGATCGCTTTCCCTCCGACCACGTTGATGTGCAGGTTGTCGTGCTCTCCCTCGTGGAACAGGATCGAGAACTCGCGCTCTCCGAGGAGCTTGGCCAGCCCGTCGGTCGCGGCGACGTTCCCCGCGGTCAGCGAGGCGAGCGAGGTCGGGTCGAGCCCGTCCATGTTCCCCGCCGCGGCGAGCTGCTGGCCGTTCTTGTCGATCAGGAAGACGATCTTCGCGTTCGCGTCCTGCCGCAAGCGGTCCAGCACCTGCGCCAGGCGGGTGTGATCCGCTTCGAGCAACATGAGATTCGAAACGGGCATCGGTCGAACGATCCTCCCCCTGGACACGCTGCACCGCGCCGGGCCCGGCCAAATCTAGCTCCCGGTTTTCCCAAGAATCAAGCCGGGGGGCCCGGTCAGTACTCCCGCCGCCCTTCCAGGGCTTTTTGGAGGGTCAGATCGTCCGTGAATTCGAGGTCCGCCCCTGCCGGAAGCCCTTGCGCCGGGCGGGTGGTCCGCACCCCGATCGGCTTCAGCAGCCGCGCCAGGTACACGGCGGTGGCCTCTCCCTCGACGTTGGGGCTCGTCGCGAGCAAGACCTCTTGGACCCCTTGATCGCGGACCCGCTCCAGCAGCTCCTTGACCCGAAGATCCTCCGGACCGACATCGCGCAGCGGGGACAGCGCCCCGCCGAGCACGTGGTACAAGCCGCGATAGGCGCCCGTCCGCTCGATGCCGAGCACGTTGGCGGGCTCCTCTACGACGCAGATCAGGCTCCGGTCGCGACGCGGATCCGCGCAGATAGGACAGAGCGCCGCGTCCGCGAGGTTGAAGCAGCTCTCGCAGGCGCGGGTCTTCTCCCGGAGATCCCGCAGTGCCTCCCCGAGAGCGCTCACCTCCGCGGCGGGGACCCTGAGGAGATGGAAGACGAATCGCTGGGCGGTCTTCCGCCCGACGCCGGGAAGCTTGGCAAGCTCGGCGATCAATCGCTCGATCGGCGGGGCCAGCTGGGGCACCGGAGGCCTCCTAGCCGAGGCCCGGGAGCTTCAGCCCTCCGGCCAGGCCCTGCGTCTTGGCCTGGATCTCGGCGTCGACCCGGCGGCCCGCCTCGTTGACCGCAGCGAGGATCAGATCCTGCATCAGCCCGAGATCGTCGGGCGTCACCGCCTCCGGGGTGAGCGTCAGGCCGGTCAGCTCCTTCTTTCCGTTCATGCGCGCGGTCACCGCTCCGCCGCCGGCACTCGCCTCCACCTCGAGCACCTCGATCTCCTCCTGGAGCTTCGACTGCATCCGCTGGAGGTCTTTCATCATTTTCTGAATGTTCATGGGGTCTCCTCGGAGCTGGCCTCCGTGATTTCGGCGACGACCGGCTGTGCTACCGGCCGGACGTCCACGAGCTGGGCGCCGAACTCGTCGAGCAGTTTTCGGATCGCCGGATCCTTCCGCGCCCGGTCGGCGAGGTCGGGCGGGGTCCGGTCTGCGCTCCCGGAGATCTCCCCGCCGGCTCCGAGCGCGGGCGGGTGGTGGGGCGGCCCGGTGTCGGCGGCGGCCGCAGCGCTGCCTTCGCGCGCCGCGTCGCCCAGCACCTTGAGCGCGACCGGACGGCCGAGGGCGGAGCTCACGAGCGATTCGATGGTCTTCGCGTTGTCGGGTGCCACGAGCAGACGCCGCATCTCCGCCCCGCCGACGCCGAACGCGACGACCAGGCTCGCGCCGTCGACGCGGATCGAGTCGGCCCCCTCCAGAGCGACGCCGAGCATGGGCCGCGCGGCGGTCACGGCGCCGACGATCGTCGCTCGCAGCTCGACCATCCCGGAAGCGGCCGGACTCACGGCGGCCGTCGCGCCCGCGATCGGCGTCACCGGGGCGGGCTCACGGACGTTTTTTTTTTGAGGCGACGGGGGGCTCGTCGCCGGAGCCGACGGCACGGGAACGGACGGCGTCCGGGCGGCACCCGCCCGGGGTGGCTCGGCCGAGCCGGAGCTCCCGCGGAGCGTGGCAAGGATCTCCTCGATCGGACGGAGGCTGCCGAGGGAGGCGATGCGGATCAGCGCCCCCTCGAACAGGTAGCGCGGCTGGCTCGAGGTCTTCAGTCCCGCCTCGAGCGCGGCGAGGACCTGGAAGACCCGCGTCCAGTCCTCGAGCGAGAGGCCGGCGCCGGAAGCGGTCAAGGAATCGATCTCCTCGGGGGCACGCGAGAGGACGTCGCCGGCACCCGGCCACGCCCGCAGCAGCAGCAGATCGCGCACGACGCCCACGAGCTCCCCCCAGAAGTGCACGAGGTCGTGCCCCTCGTCGACGACTCCGTCCAGGGCCGTCAGCAGCGCCGCCGCGTCGCCCGCGGCGATCCCCCGGATGAACGCGTCGAGCGTCTCGAGCCGCACGGTTCCCAGCACCTGGCCGGCTTCCGCGTCGTCGACCTGCGTTCCGCAAAAGGCGAGCACCCGCTCGAGGACGGACAGGGCGTCGCGAACGGAGCCCTCGCCCGCCCGCGCGACGCCGTCGAGGACGCGGTCGGAGATCTCGATTCCCTCTTTGGTCGCGACGCGCCTCAGGTGGGCGGAGAGCTCGCGGACGGGCAAGCGGCGGAACTCGAAG
>DATKHQ010000230.1:0-2838 GCA_035510175.1 Candidatus Sulfotelmatobacter sp.
CAACCTCAAGGCGCTCGGGAGGCTTCCGGACGTCGGCGGCGAGCGCGCCGAGCGACTCGGAGACGCGATCCGGCTCGTCGACGACATGATCGGCAACGTGCGGGCGATCGTCCTCGACCTGAGGCCCCCGATGCTCGACGAGCTGGGCCTCATCGTCGCCCTCCGCGGATACGCGGAGGGACAGTCGGTCCGGACCGGCGTGCCGATCGACGTCGAGGCGAACTTCGACGCGGAGCGCCTTCGCCCGGACACGGCCATCACCTCCTTCCGGATCGTCCAGCAGGCCGTCCACAACGCCCTCCAGCACGCCTCGGCGCACCACATCACCGTCTCGGTGCGGCGCAACTCGAGCCGGCTGCTGCTCTCCGTTCGCGACGACGGCCGCGGATTCGACGTCTCCGAGGCGCTCCAGCGCGCGGCCGTGGGCCCGCATCTGGGGCTCGTCGGGATGCGCGAGAGAGTGGAAGCGCTCGGCGGACGGCTGGAGATCGACTCCACGATCGGTGTAGGCTCCGAGGTCCGCGCCAGCGTACCGCTGACGTCGGAGGAGGCCGGCTCATGAAGGTGCTGCTCGCGGACGACCACGCCCTGGTGCGCAAGGGCATCCGTGCGGTCTTGACGTCGCTCCCCGGTGTCGAGGTCGTCGCGGAGACCTCCGACGGGCGCGAGGCGCTCTCGCTCATCGAGAGCATGAAGCCGGACGTCGCCGTCCTCGACATTACGATGCCGGGCCTGAACGGGCTCGAGGTGGCCATCCGGACGCATGCGGTCTCCTCCCGCACGAAGATCCTGATCCTCTCGATGCACGCCGGCGAGGCCTACGTCGCCCAGGCGCTGCGCGCCGGGGTCGCCGGGTATCTCCTGAAGGATGCGGCGGACGACGAGCTGCCGATGGCGATCAAGGCCGTCTCGCGCGGCGACGTCTACCTGAGCCCGAAGATCTCCCGGCAGCTGGTCGACCGGTACGTCGAGTCCGGCTCGGCGCAGCCGGATCCGCTCGCGGGCCTGACGACGCGCCAGCGCGAGATCCTTCAGCTGGTGGCGGAGGGGAAGTCGTCGAAGGAGATCGCGGTGCTCCTCGACCTGAGCGTCAAGACCGTCGAGTCGCACCGGGGCCAGATCATGGAGCGCCTCGGCGTCCACGACCTCACGGGTCTGGTACGGTTTGCGATTCGGGTCGGCCTCGTCTCGCCGGAGTCCTGACCGCGCCGTCCCGGGCGCGCCCCGCGTCCTCCCACCCGGCGAGCAGGGCCTCGATCCCGTCGGTGAAGTGCTGCTTCGCGAGGAAGCCGTCCGCTCCGACGGCCAGAGCGCGCTCGCGCGCGGCGGCGCTCGCGTGGAAGGTCACCAGCACCACCAGCGGGGCGCTCGGGCTCTTCTTGATGATGGGCGTGATCCGGAACCCGTCGATGTCCGCGAGGATCGCGTCGAGGATCACGAGGTCCGGCCTCGCGCGGTCGATCGCGTCGAGCGCTTCGAGCCCGCCGCGTGCCGTTCCGGCCAGGCGAAGATCCGCGCGGCCCGCGATCCACTCCTCGACGCTCTCGCGGAAGGCATCGGATTCGTCGACGACCAGAACGCGGAGCGGATGCGGTGATGCCACGGGACCCCCGGCCCCGGCGTGTGACGGACGATCCTGACGCCGGGCCCGGAAATATCTTCGCTCCGTTGCCCTGGAACCATCGGGGTAAACCCCGGTAAGCCCAGGTGAAACCCCGGAGCGAGGCCCGCGGGCCGCCCGCATCGGGATTTCCCCGGCGAGATCTCAGTGTTCACCCCGATGCCCGCGGCGCTCGGCCTCCCGTACTTTCCGGGTCGAACTCGCGATGGCCGAATTGCGGCCGGACGCTGCGTCTGCCCGTGGCGTACCAGCCGCTGCAAGCCAGCCCCCCACCTTGGGCCGGGCGGTCTCTTCGACGGGAAGACCGCCCGGCCGTTTTTTTTCTTTCGCGGTCCGGTTGACCGCCGTTACTTTATGATGCAAAGTACATTGCATGTCGAAACCACCGGACCCGTTCGCCGTTCCCCTCGATCCCAGGCGCATCCCGCGCGAGATGGCGGAGGCGCCGGCCCTCGATCCGAGGGGCCGCCGCGGCCCGATCGAGCGGCGCTTCGCGCTCCTCCTCAACCCGTTCTACCGCAAGGACCCGAACGCGTCGTTCGGCAAGCACGTGCTCACGCCGACGCTGGCGTTGACGAGCCTCGCCGCGACGACTCCTTCCCACTGGCGCCTGCGCTACTGGGACGAGAACCTCCTCCAGGGTCCGCCCCCGCTCGATCCCGTGCCCGAGGTCGTTGGGATCACCGTGCACCTGACCTTCGCCGAGCGCGCCTTCGCGCTCTCGCGCTATTACCGGGAGCGGGGGAGCACCGTGATTCTCGGCGGGCTGCACGTCTTGTCCTGCCCGGAGGAGTGCGCCCCGCACGCCGACGCGATCGCGCTCGGGGACGGGGTGCAGATCTGGCCCCGGATCCTCGGGGACGTCGAGGCCGGAACGCTCCGGCCCCGCTACGCGGCCGACTACGACACCGACTACCGCGGCGACCCCGCGCCCCGCCGGGCCCTCCTGCCGCGGCGGAGCTTCCTGACGACGACGAGCCTCATCGCGACGCGCGGTTGCCACAACCGGTGCGGGTTTTGCTACCTCTCGACCGAAGGGCTGCGGATGCCCTACCGGATGCGCGACCCGGAGCAGATCGCCGCGGAGTTCCTGGCGATGTCGTACCTGTACAAGCGCTCGAACCCGATCTGGCGGTTCCTGATTCGCCACGGCGCCGTCCACGCGGCGTGGCGGCCGCTCGTGGAGCTGACCCGCCGGAGACACCTGCGGTTCCGGC
>DATKHQ010000231.1:0-6254 GCA_035510175.1 Candidatus Sulfotelmatobacter sp.
TTCGGGTCGGCCTGGGCGTCGCGGAACGCCTCGTGGAGCTGCTCGACGACCGTCTCGTTCAGCGCGTTCATGGCGTCCGGGCGCTTGATCGTGATCGTGGCGACGCCGTCCTTGGTGGCCGTCTCGACCAGCCGGAAGGCGAACGGCGCTCGCGAGCGCCACTGCAGCGAGAGGATCCCCGACACGGGGATGTCCCAACCGCCGCCGAACTGTCCGACGAGATCCCCGGCCTTCATGATGTCGTACGCGTTGATCAGCTCGAACGGGCCCTTCGGCCATCGCAGGCCGACGCGCGCGCCGATGTCGGTGTCCTCGATGGTCCCCACGCCCTCGTCGACGAGCGAGGTCGCGACGAGGAACGTGACGGCGAGAAGGCGCTCGGCGACCGCGTCGAACCGCGACCCGTCCGGCGTTCCGGCGAGGTCCCAGGGCTTCCCGGCGGCGACCTGGGCCGCGAGCAGCGCCGCCGGCGCGTAGAACGGGCCGAACGCCTCCCCGAGCGTGCGGGCCGCGTGCATCGCGATCGGGACACCCGTGACGTTCATCAGCTCGAACGGTCCCATCCCGACGCCGAAGGTCTTCTTCGCGGCCGCCTCGATCGTCGCGATGCCGGCGACTTTCTCCTCGAGGAGGCGAACGGACTCGTTGAGCCAGGGGACGAAGAAGCGGTTGACGATGAACCCCGAGGCGTCGGCCGATCGTATCGGCGTCTTCCCCATCATCTCTTGCGCCGTCCAGGCAGCGTCCACGACCGCGGGGTCGGTGGCCTCGCCGGGGACGACCTCGACGAGGCGGTTCTTCGCCGGATGGTAGAAATAATGGAGGCCGAGCATGCGCTCGGGGTGTTTCATCTCCTTGGCGAGGTCGGTCACCGCGAACGACGACGTGTTCGTCGCCAGGATCGCGTCCGCGCGGCAGACCTCCTCGAGGCGCGCGAACACCTTCCTCTTGACGTCGAAGTCCTCGAACACCGCCTCGATCGCGAGGTCGACGCCGGACAGCCGGGACCAGTCGGCGGTGCCGGTGATCCGCTCGCGGATCGCCTTCGCGGCGTCGGGGCGGAAGATCTTCCGCTCGACGCCCTCCGCCAGGGTCTTCTCGATCGTCGCGAGGCCCCGCGCGACCTTCTCGTCGTCGAGATCGACGAGGACGACCGGAAATCCCTCGGTCGCCGCCTTCTGCGCGATGCCGCTTCCCATGTTCCCGGCGCCGATGACGGCGATCGATCGGATCGTGCGAGTCGTGGACATGCCAGAGGGCTCCTTTGCGGCGAGAAGACCTGAAACGAAAGGTGAAGTCTAGCGCACGAGGAACATCGCGACGACGGCTGCGCTCAGGAGGCCGGTCGCGAAGTAGACCGAAGGGCGGGGCTTCCGGGAGAGTGCCGCGAGCAGCGCGACGACCCCGCCACCCGAGGCGAGACCGATGACCGCGGCGCTCCTCGGTAAGGGCGTCGCCGCCATGAGCAGTACCAGCGCCGACAGCATGAGCACTCCCTGCGCGGGGATGCTGGCCGAGCGGGCGATCGCGCGCGCCTCCTCGAGCCGTCCCGCGGCCTCGAGCGATCCCGCTCGCGCGAGACGGGCGCAAGAGAACGCCAGGAACATGATGGGGCCGGCGGAGAGGAGACGGGGGCTCATGCTTGGGATCATACCGCCCGCATATCCCTGATAACATTCGCGAGATGCGCGAGATCAGGACGATTTGCGTCGTCGGCACGGGAACGATGGGGCGCGGGATCGCCCAGAACGCCGCCACGTCGGGGTACGACGTCGTGATGGTCGACGCCGCGGAGGCGCAGCTCGCTTCGGCCATGGCGGCGCTGCGCGAGACGCTGGACGGGCTCGTGGCGAAGGGGAAGCTTGCCGACGAGGCGCGTGCGGCGGCGCTGGCTCGCCTGCGATCGGCGGCGAGTCTCGACGAAGGGGTCCGGGCCGCCGATCTCGTCGTCGAGGCCGTCCCCGAGTCGCTCGACCTGAAGCGCGCGATCTTCCGGGAGGCGGACGCGGCGGCGCCGGTTCACGCCGTGCTCGCGACGAACACGTCGTCCCTTCCCGTCGGCGAGATCGCTCGCGCGACACGGCGGCCGGAGCGGGTCGTGGGCATGCACTTCTTCAATCCGGTGCCGGTGATGACGCTCCTCGAGGTCGTGCGCGCGAGCGAGACCTCCGACGGTGCTCTGGCCGCCGCCGTCGCGGTCGGGCGGTCGATGGGGAAGGACCCGATCGTCGTCAAGGACGCGCCGGGATTCGCGACGAGCCGGCTCGGCGTCCTCCTCGGACTGGAGGCGATGCGGATGCTCGAGCAGGGCGTGGCGTCGGCCGAGGACATCGACAAGGCGATGACGCTCGGGTACAGGCACCCGATGGGACCGCTGCGTCTGACGGATCTCGTGGGACTCGACGTGCGCCTGGCGATCGCCGAGCATCTCTCGCAGGCGCTCCGCTCCGAGGCGTTCCGTCCGCCGGACATCCTCCGCCGAATGGTCGCGGCGGGAAAGCTCGGGAAGAAGTCGGGAGAAGGGTTCTACCGCTGGGACGCTTGAAGCCGGGTCGTGCGCGGGCCGTGCCTTCCTTGTGGAGCGCGACGATCTTCGTGGTCGCGCTCGCCGCGGGGATCGCCCTCCGCATCGAGGTCTTCGAGGTTCCGCACCTCGAGGGCGACGAGCGGCTCTACGCCGCGCTCGTGGACCAGCTCCGCTCGGGACAGGGGTACACGCTCCACGGCCATCCGATCCTGTCGGAGCCGTGGGTGATCCGCGAACAGTACGACACGCCGCTGTTCTACCACCCTCCCGCGGGGATCGTCTGGTTCGCGCCGTTCGTGGCGCTGTTCGGAAATCGCGGTCTCGACGTCGCGCAGCTCGCGGCGTTCGCGGTCTTCCTCGCGGGGACGATGCTCCTCGCGCGCGAGGTCGTTCAGGAGTGGACCCCGGGTACTGCGGGTGCCGTGGCACTCGTCTCGGCGGCCACGCCCATCGTGGTTCACGTCTCGATACACCGGTGGCTCGACGGGCCGCAGGTCGCCGCGGCGGCGGTCGCGGCGTGGCTGCTCGTCCGGGCGGCGAAGATCGGGACGCCGTCCGCTGCGATCCTCGCGGGTCTCGGCTGGGGCGCGACGTGTCTTGTCAAGCTCAACGCCGTGCTGGCGCTCCCCGGGGCCGCGGCGCTCGCGTGGGTCGCCGCGGAGGACGGGGAGCCGCGCCGGAAGCTGCGCGCTCTGCTCGTCACCGCCGGGGTCGCCGGAGCGGCCGTCCTCCCGTGGTTGATCGCCGAGCACACGACGTTCGGCACGATCTTCCCGGTTTGGGCGGGGAAGCCTGCGGCGCGACTGGTCGCGGAGAATCCGTTCGTCCGGCACGTGACCCTCGTGCGGACGCCGTGGGCCTATTTCCGGCTGCTCCCGCAGACGGAGTTCACTCTCGTGCCCTCGCTCGCGATCCTCGCGATCGCGCGCCCGGCCGGCCGGGCGGGGCGCGTCGCGGCGGCGCTGGTCCTCTGGGCCGGGCTCATCGTCGGCGCGAACGTGGCTCTCGGAGCGATCGGATATTCGAAGCTGCTCCGGTACGTGGTGCTGATCGAGCCCGCCACCGTCCTGTTGCCGATGCTCGCGCTCCGCTCCGCCCGATCGTGGCGCGACGACGGGCGGCGCGCGGCTGCGTCGATCGCCACCGCGGCGCTCGTCGTCGCGTGCGGCCTCGAGGTCGCGCAGGCCGTTCAGATTGCGTACGTCTACCCTCAGGGCGCTTGGATCCGACCGCTACTCGGCAGGGCCTGGTAAGCGCTCGTCCTGCTCCTCCCGCGTGACAGCGCATCACGGTCACAAGAAACGATCGCATCGCGCATCTGCGCCCCGCGCCGATTCAGCGCACGCCGTCCTTCCGCGCGATCTGCGATGGCAAGAGCTTTGCTCTCTTGAGACGGCGATGGAGGTGGAGAGACAGGATCGCGGCTACTGAGGTCGAGGGGGGCATGACGCCACAGCGAATGCCGAGGAGATCGGAAGATGAACAGCGTGAAGAAGCTCGAGAAGCCTTTGACACACGCATCGTTCCAGACTTGCACGTTCGACCAGATCGAAACGCCCGGCACCTACGTCGAAAACCGCACGGGAACGCTTCTCCGCGTCCCGGAGGACGCCCTGGCCCCGGGCCGCTCACCACGGATCGAGATCGTGGCGGACGAGGCTTGGGTTGTCACGCGCCTGGCGGAGGATCCCTATCTCCCGCTGACGAAGGCGCGCATGATCGCCGCCGATCTGGACATCCCGGTCAATTTCTGAAAGCGGGCCCGCACGGCGCCGGCTCCACCTCCCGCCGTGCGGTCCGGGTTCAGGAACGACCGAGGCGAGAGAGCGCGTCGCCCTCGAGCCGGAAGACGGTCCAGCCGGAGAGGGGCGTAGCACCGAGGGAGCGGTAGAACCGGATCGCGGTCTCGTTCCAGTCGAGCACCGCCCACTCCAGCCGGCCGCACCCGCGCTCGAGGGCGATCCGCGCGAGCTCGCCGAGCAGGGCGCGGCCGATCCCCCGGCCGCGAAAAGCCGGGCGGACGTAGAGATCCTCGAGATAGATCCCGTGGCGTCCGAGGAAGGTCGAATAGTTGTGAAAGAACACGGCGAGCCCGGCGGGCTCGGCCTCCCACGCCGCGATCCGGACCTCCGCCTGCGGAGGCTCACCGAACAGGCTGGCCAGGATCTCGGCCTCTCCCGCGACGGCCCGGTCCGAAAGGCGCTCGTACGCGGCGAGCTCGCGGATCAGCGTCGCGATCAGAGCGGCGTCGCCCGGACGCGCCGGCCGGAGCGCGACGCTCAGGAGCGAACCTGCGCGGTTACGGCGGCGAGCAGCTTCGTCACGCTCTGCTTGGCGTCCCCGAAAAGCATCAGCGTGTTGTCCCGGTAGCACAGCGGGTTGTCGATCCCCGCGTATCCGGCCGCGAGCGAGCGCTTGAGCATGACGACCCGCGCCGACTTCCAGACCTGGAGGACCGGCATCCCGTAGATCGGGCTCCCCGGATCGTCGAGCGCGCTCGGGTTGACGATGTCGTTGGCGCCGATGACGAGCACGACGTCCGTTTCCGGGAAATCGTCGTTGATCTCGTCCATCTCCTTGACGATCTCGTACGACACACCCGCCTCCGCGAGGAGAACGTTCATGTGGCCGGGCAACCGCCCCGCGACCGGGTGGATCGCATAGCGCACCCGGACGCCGCGCGCCGCGAGGGCGTCGGTGATCTCGCGGACCACGTGCTGGGCCTGGGCGACCGCCATGCCGTATCCCGGCACCACGACGACGCTCTTCGAGGCGAGCAGGAGCTCCGAGACATCGGCGACGCTCGTCTCGTGCGCGGTCCCGGAGGCGGCGGCCGCGCCCGCGCCGGGAGCCGCGACCTCCGCGCCGAACCCGCCGAAGATCACGTTCCAGATCGACCGGTTCATCGCGACGCACATGATGTAGCTCAGGATGGCGCCGGACGAGCCGACCAGCGCTCCCGTGATGATGAGCAGGTCGTTCGAGAGCATGAAACCCGCCGCGGCGGCGGCCCAGCCCGAATAGCTGTTGAGCATCGACACCACGACGGGCATGTCGCCGCCGCCGATCGCTGCGACGAGGTGCACGCCGAGGATCGACGCGAGCAGCGTGGTCCCGAGGAGGCAGGCCATGCTCACGGAAATGTCGGCGGTCGTCACCTGCACCGCCACGAGCGCGATGCTCGCGATCGCGAGCGCGAGGTTGAGCAGGTGGCGTCCCGGAAGGAGGAGCGGCCGGCCGCTCAAGCTCCCGCGCAGCTTCAGGAAGGCGACCACCGATCCGGTGAACGTGACGGCCCCCACGAAAACGCCGATGCCGATCTCGAGCTCGTGCGCGGTTCCCCCGGCCGCCTCGGCCCCCGGAGCGGTCATCTTGGTCACGATGCCGACGAGCACGGCCGCGATGCCGACGAAGCTGTGGAGCACCGCGACCAGCTCCGGCATCTGGGTCATCGCCACCCGCGCGGCGAGGATCGCGCCGATCACGCTTCCGGCCGCGATCGCCGCCGCGAGGAGGCCGAGCGTCGAGGGCGCCGGAGGCGCCGCATCGCGCAGGAGCACGATCGCCGCGGCCGTGACCAGGATCGCGATCGTCATCCCGATCGCGCCGAAGGCGTTTCCGCGGCGCGAGGTCGCCGGCTGGGACAGCCCCTTGAGCGACAGGATGAACAGGAAGCTCGCGACGATGTAGGCGACGTTCGGAAGTGTGGCCGTCATGGCACAGCCTA
>DATKHQ010000232.1:0-2061 GCA_035510175.1 Candidatus Sulfotelmatobacter sp.
CGGCGGCGAGCGCGTCGCCGTCGTCCGGAATGGAGACGCGATCTCGGCGATCTCCGCCGTCTGCCGCCATCAGAACGGCCCCTTGGACGAGGGGCGCGTGATCGACGGCTGCCTGACCTGCCCGTGGCACGGCTACCAGTACCTTCCCGAGACCGGCGCGTCTCCCCCGCCGTTCACCGAGACGCTGCCGACGTTCGACGTGCGCGTCCAGGGCGGGCGCATCCACGTGCACCCCCGGCCCCACGTCCCGGGCACGCGCGTCGAGCCGGCGCGGGTGAGCGCTGCCGTGGCGGAGGACCCCGCCCCCTTCTACGTCGGCTGGCTCCCGCAAGCCCCCCCGCCGCTCGCGCGCTTCGTCCGGCGCGCCGTGCTGGTCGTGTTCGCCGCGGCCGTCGCCGCGCCGGTGGCGGTCGTCTCCTGGGAGTCCGCGTTCCCCCCGTCGCGGTTCGAGTTCGGGGTAGCCCGCGCGTTCGAGGGAATTCTCCGCGAGCATCCGTTCCCGGCTCTCGAAGTCGCCGGAGATCACGGCATCGTGTCGTACGCCCTGGTGGCGCCCGGGAAGTTCGGCGCCGCGCCTCTCGTGACGGGGCTCGACGGGGCGCCGGTGCGGCTCAAGGGCTCGCTGATCGAGCGGCAAGGGCGGTCGATGGTCGAGGTCGAGCCGGAAACGATCACTCGCGGCGCCGGGGCGAGCGCCGGGGCCGAGGCGCCGGAGGACCGGGGCGCCGTGACCCTGCGCGGCGAGATCGTCGACGCGAAGTGCTTTCTCGGCGTGATGAACCCGGGGGCGACGACCGTGCACCGCGCGTGCGCGCGACGCTGCATCAGCGGGGGCATCCCGGCGCTCTTCTGGGCGCGGGACCGGACCGGCACCGAGGCCTACCTCATGCTGACCGGCCTCGACGGCCGGCCGCTCAACGCCGACATCCTCGACCTGGTCGCGGAGCCGGTCGAGGCGACGGGGCGGGTCGAGCGCATCGGCGACCGGTGGTACCTGCGCGCCGATCCTCGTCAGATCCGCAGACTTCCTTGAGGCCGGCGCGCGCGGCGCTCGGCGCCTACCTGGCTCTGCTCGCGGCCTCGTGCGTGGCGCGGCACGTGCCTGCGCCCCGCGCTCCGGCGGCCCCGACGGGCGGCGAGCCCACCGTGCGCCTCGCGGCGGTCGACGGCGATCGCATCCTGTCGCGGACGGTCCGTGTCGCTTACACCGATTCGGATCCGGAGGGAAAGACCGGCCGGCCGGCGGTGATCCTCGTCCACGGAAGCCCCGGCAAGGCGTTCGATTTCCTGAACGTCGCCCCGGGCCTCGCGGCGCGATACCGCGTGATCGCCCCCGACCTCCCCGGCTTCGGCGCCTCCGAGCACGACGTCCCCGACTATTCGTTCCGTGCTCACGCGCGCTACGTGCTCGAGCTGATGGACGCGCTCGGCGTGGCGCACGCCCACGTCGTGGGATTCAGCATGGGGGGCGGCGTCGTGCTCTCGATGGCGGACCTGGCGCCGCGGCGCGTCGATTCGATCGTCCTCCAGTCGGCAATCGGGGTCCAGGAGATGGAGCTTCTCGGGGACCACGACCTGAATCACGTCCTCCACGGCCTCCAGCTCGCCGGCCTCTGGATGCTGCGCGAGCTGACCCCGCATTTCGGCTGGCTCGACGACGCGGAGCTCGGCGTCCCGTACGCGCGCAACTTCTTCGACTCCGACCAGCGGCCCCTGCGCGGGATCCTGGCGCGCTGGCAGAAGCCGATGCTGATCGTGCACGGGGAGCACGACCCGCTCGTGCCGATCGCGGCGGCCCGCGAGCATGCGCGCCTCGTGCCGCAGAGCGCGCTGATCGAGACCCGGGAAAGCCACTTCATGGTCTTCCAGGAGGGCGCGTGGGTCGCGGCGACGATCGGCAGTTTCCTCGACAAGGTCGAGGCGGGCACCGCTCCGACCCGGACCGACGCCACCCCGGAGCGCATCGCCGCCGCCGCGCGTCCGTTCGACCCCCGGCACCTGCCGTTGCTCACCGGTTTCCCCTGGCTCGTGGTCCTCCTGCTGCTCGCCGCGGCGACGCTT
>DATKHQ010000233.1:0-10676 GCA_035510175.1 Candidatus Sulfotelmatobacter sp.
CATCGCGGCGAACCGGTTGAAGATGATCTCCTGCAGCTCCTCGAGATTGCGGTCGAGGTCGAGATAGTCGTACCCCTCGAGCAGCTCCTTGGGGCTGGCGCAGGGGTAGCGGTTTCCCGTCTCGTCCGCCAGCGTGAACGACTCGCGGGTCAAGGTCAGCTCGCGCACGCCGCGGTTGGCGATCGCGATCTCGACCGGGACATAGCGCTCCTTCTCCCGGTACCGCGTGGCCCGCGTGTTGACGATGAACGTCGCGATCGTCCCTTCCTCGATGAACGAGAACGTCGACAGCTTGCGATCCACGTCGGCGGCCTGTTGCCCGGTCATCGGCTGCCGGGTCGCGCACGAGACCGCGAGGCCGGCGAGAGCGGCGGCTGCGAGGACCTTCGGAGCGGTACGGCGCATGCACGACTCCCCGTCGAGCCGGCCGGCGCGGCCGGGTCGCCCGGAGAGTAGGCCGGGCCCGGAGGAGCGTCAAGCCGGAGCGGTGCCGATCCGCCGCGCCCGTGCAGCGGCCATTTCCGACCGGGGCGCGGGACGCCCCGTGAGGATCTCGAACTGGAGGAGCGCTTGCGCGAGCAGGAGATCTCCGCCGTCGACCACCGAGAGCCCCCGCGCGCGGGCGGCGCGCACCAGCGGCGTCGCCGCGGCACCGTAGGCCGCGTCGAGCACGGCGCGCCCCCGGAGGGAGCCTGCGGGCAGCACGACCTCGCCGCCCGCCCCGAGCGGCGTCGCCTGCACGAGGATGTCCCAGTCCGCGGCAGGAAGCGCATCCCACCGCGCGGCCGCAGCACCGATCCGGCGGGCCGCCTCGGCCGTTCGCTCCGGATCGCGGCCGTGGAAGGTCACCCGCGCCTTCCGCTCGCCCAGGGCGGCTCCGATGGCGCGCGCCGTGCCTCCCGCTCCCGCGATCGCCACCGCCGCGCCCTCGAGCGGGACGCGCGCGGCGAGGAGGGCGGAGGCGGCCGGCCCGTCGGTGTTGAACCCGTGCCACCCGTCGCTCCCGCACACGACGCTGTTGACGGCACCGCACTCCGCGGCGCGGTCGAGCGATACGCAGCGCGCGGCGACCGCGGACTTCAGCGGGACCGTCACCGCGAACCCCGAAAGGTGCAAGCTCGACGCGACGCGCACGATCTCCTCGACATCGTCCGTGTCGACCGGGATGTAGACGGCATCGAGACCGAGCGCGCGGTACCCGGCGGCGTGGATCGCGGGCGACGGGCTCGTCGCGACGGGGCTCCCGAACAGGGCGAACCGCCGCGTGCTCTCCGTGATCGCGTCGACTCGGAAGACGCTCGCCAGATCGTCCGCGGTCGTCTGCCCTTCCGCGGTCGCCCGGTCCTCCGCGATCGACCCGTAGGTCGCCCAGGAGCCCCAGGACGGCGCCAGGATCCGGCTGGCCATCCCGGCGCGCCCCGTGGCGAACGCCGCGAGCGCGCGCCCGTTCCGGCGCGCCCTCTCGAGCAGCCCGGCGATCGCGGCGATCTCGGACGGATGCGTGGCGTGCGGGACGATCTTCAGACGCGGGACGGGGGCCGCGGCCATCCGGTCGAACAGGGCGTCGAGAGCGGCCGCCGTGCACGGCGCGCCGTGGTGCGACACGATCACGCGCGAGGCCTCGGGACCGAATGCAAGGTCGCGCAGCGGACCGTCCCACTCGACGTCGACCGCGAACGCCCCTGCGCGAAGGGCCGCCGACAGGATCGCGCGCTTGCGCTCGGGCGTTCCGGCGAACGAGCCGCCGTCTTTCGGCTCCCTCACCGTGACGATCGCCGGGAGCGGGGCCGCGCGGACGAGCGCTTCGACGTCGCCGGCCCCGAGCGCGTCGGCCCGGATCTCGACGCGGGCTGTGCCCCCGGGCAGCGCGCGGAGGCGCGCCGCGACCTGCGGAGCGGACGCCTCGAGGAGCGAGACGACGATCGAGCCGCTCACAGCAACGAGACCGGATCGACGTCGACGTGGATCGTCCGACGCACGCTCTTGCCTTCGAACGGGGCCAGGGCCCGGGAGACGATCTCGACCAGGCGACGCCGGCCCGCCGAGCGTGCCAGGATCTGCATCCGGTACAGCCCGCGCAGCCGCTCCACGGGTGCCGGGCCGGGGCCGGCGATCGCCACGCGCGCGCCGGCCTCCGCGCGGAGGGCGTCGACGACCTCCTGCGCCGTGCGATAGGACTGGGCCTCGCGGGCGTCCGCCACGATGATCTGGACGAGCGCCGCCAGCGGCGGGTAGCGAAGCGCGCGCCGGTAGCGGATCTCTCGCTCGAAGAATGCCGAATAATCCTGCGCCGCGGCCGCCCGCAATACCGGGTGCTCCGGCTCGAACGCCTGCGCGATCACGCGCCCGGGACGCACTCCGCGCCCGGCGCGCCCGGCGACCTGCGTCAGGAGCTGGAACGCGCGCTCCCCGGCCCGGAAGTCCGGGAGGCCCAGCGTCTGGTCCGCGGAGAGGACGCCGACGAGCGTCACGTTGGGGAAGTCATGCCCCTTGGCGATCATCTGCGTGCCGACGAGGACGTCGATCGCGCCCGATGCGAACCGCTCGAGCAGCCGGGCGTGCGCGCCGCGCCCGCGAACCGTGTCCCGGTCCATCCGCTCGATGCGGGCTCCCGGCAGGACCGCCGCGATGTCCTCCTCGATCCGCTCCGTCCCCTCCCCGAGCTCGCGCAGGACATCGCCGCCGCAGGATGGACAGACCTCGGGGCGCGCCTCCTCGCGGCCGCATCCGTGGCATCTGAGGCGGCGGTCGCGCTTGTGCCAGGTCAGCGAGATCGAGCAGCGGGGGCAGCCGAGCCGCTGGCCGCACGCGAGGCAGAGGATCGCCTGCGCCCACCCGCGCCGGTTGCGCAGCACGAGCGCCTGCTCCCCCCGGGCCACGGTCTCGCGCAGCGCCGTCACCAGCTCCTCGGAAAGCGGCCGGGCCTCCCGCGCGCGTCCGTACTCCTCGCGCATGTCGACGAGGCGGACCTCGGGAAGCGGTCGCGAGGCGACGCGGCCGCCAAGGGCGAGCAGCGCGTACCGCTCGGAGAGGGCGTGCTGGTACGACTCGAGCGAGGGGGTCGCCGAGCCGAGGACGACCGGAGCGGAGGCCATGCGCGCCCGCACGATGGCCAAGTCGCGGCCGTGGTAGCGCGGGGTCTCCTCCTGCTTGTAGGACGCGTCGTGCTCCTCGTCGACGACGATAAGCCCCAGGTCGCGAAGCGGCGCGAAGACGGCGGACCGGGCGCCGACGACGAATCTCCGGCGTCCCGCGCGGACGTCCTCCCAGGCGGCCCGGCGCTCGTTTTGACCGAGCCCGGAGTGGAGCACCGCCACCTCGCCGGGAAAGCGCGAGGCAATGCGGCCGACGAGCAGCGGCGTCAGCCCGATCTCGGGGACGAGGTACAAGACGCCGCTGCCCGCCGCGAGAGCCGCCTCGGCCGCGCGCAGGTAGACCTCGGTCTTCCCGGAGCCGGTCGCCCCCCACAGGAGGAACGGCGCATACCGGCGGGCAGCCACCGCGGGCTCGATCGCGGCGAGCGCGCGCTCTTGCGCCGCCGTGAGCGTCAGCGGTGCTTCGGGCGGGGCGGGCGGCGAAGGTGACGGTGCCGGCGATGCGGCCGCCGCCGCGATGCGAGGCGGGCGCTTGCCCCCGCGCGGCTCGGGGGGCAGCGCTGCCTCGATCGCCTCTCCCCACGAGCACAGGTAGTAGTCGGCCACGAACCGGGTCAGGGCCAGCAGGCTCTCGTCCAGACCCGGGGCCCCCGAGATCGGATCCCCCAGATCCCGCACCTCGACGCCGGCCGCCGGCTCCTCCGCGGGGAGCGCGACCACCGTGCCGGTGACGCTGCGCTTGCCGAACGGCACGCGCACCCGCGCTCCGAGCCCGATCGATCCGGCCCATCCCGGCGGCACGCGGTACGTGAACGTCCTCCGGAGGGGAACGGGAACCGCGACGCCGACGAGGGGGGCGGGGCGCTCCCCTCCCGCGCTCATGGCGCCTCGTCCATCCGGGCGCGCGCCGCCTTGAGGTCCTCGAAGACCAGGCGGCGGTTCTCGACCGTGTACGCCCGGAGCAGGTAAGCCGGATGGAAGGTCGGCATCACGGGGATGCCCCGGAACGATCCCCAGTTCCCGCGCAGCCGGGTGATGCCCGTCTTGGTGCCGAGCAGCGTTCTGACCGCATTCGCGCCGAGGGCGACGATTACCCTCGGAACGATCGCCTCGATCTGCCGGAAGAGATAGGGCGAGCAGGTCGCGATCTCTTCCGGCTCCGGGTCGCGGTTTTGCGGCGGGCGGCACTTGACCACGTTGGCGATGTAAACCTGCTCGCGTGCCAGGCCGATCGAGCGGATCATGTCGTTGAGCTTCTGCCCCGCCTTTCCGACGAACGGCTCTCCCTGCGCGTCCTCGTCCGCCCCCGGGCCCTCGCCGACGAACATCAGCCGCGCCGCGGGATCGCCGACCCCGAAGACGATGTTCTTCCGCCCCCGGCAGAGCTTGCAGCGGGTGCACTCCCCGAGATCCTCCCGGATCGCGCGCAGGAGCTCCGTCGCTCCCGGGGACACGGCGCCCGAAACCGGAGCCACGGACCGCGGCGCGAGCGTTTCCGGGAAGAGCCGCAGATCGGAGACGCCGATCTCCTGGAAGTACCCGGCCCAGGCCGACAGGGCCTTCCGGATGTCCTTTGCGTCGCTCACGCCGCCTACGCCCTGAGGACCCGGTCGAGGATCGCCTCGGCGATCTCACCCTTCGCGGCCGGCGCGAGCGCGTGCGCCCCTCCGGCGCGGTCGAGAATCGTCACGGCGTTCCGGTCCGAGCCGATACCCAGGCCGGGAGCCAGGACGTCGTTGGCCACGATGAAGTCGGCGTTCTTCGAGGCGAGCTTGGCTGCGGCGTTGCCGAGCACGTCGTCGGTCTCCGCGGCGAACCCGACCAGGATCTCGGTCCCCTTCGAGGCGCCGAGCTCCGCCAAGATGTCCGGCCCCTCGTCGAGCACCAGGGTGAGCGGGCCGCCGGACTTCTTGATCTTCCCGGCCGACGCCCGCGGGGCGTAGTCGGAGACGGCGGCCACCATGAACACGGCGTGGGCCCCCGCGCGCTCGCGCAGCACGGCCGCGCGCATCTCGCGGGCGCTCTCGACGCCGATCACGGTGACCCCGTGCGGCGGCGCCAGCGCGACCGGGCCGGAGATCAGGACGACCGTCGCCCCGCGGCGCGCCGCCGCCTCGGCGATGGCGTACCCCATCTTCCCGGACGATGCGTTCGAGAGGAACCGGACCGGATCGATCGCCTCGCGGGTCGGTCCCGCCGCCACCACGATCTTCCGGCCGCGCAGAGCGGCGGACCGCCCGGCCGCGGCGAGCGTCGCGGCGACGATCCGGGCGGGGTCAGCGAGCCGGCCGACGCCGGACTCGCGCTCCGCGAGGGGGCCGTCCTCCGGGTCGACGATCGTGACACCGCGCGCGCGGAGCGTGGCGACCGCCTCGCGCGTCGCGGGGTGGAGCCACATCCGCGTGTTCATCGCGGGGGCGACGACGACGGGCGCGGTCACGGCCAGGTGAAAGGTCGACAGGAAATCGTCGGCGATCCCGTGCGCGAGCTTCGCGAGGACGTTCGCCGTGGCGGGTGCGACGACCAGCGCGGCGAGATCCCGCGCGAGGTCGACGTGCCGGATGACCTCGTCGTCCGTCAGGTCCCACGGATCGGTCCAGACCTTCCGGTGGGACAGCGCCTGCAGCGTCAGCGGCGTCACGAACCGCTGTGCATTCGCGGTCATGATCACCTGGACATCGGCACCGGACGAGATCAGCCCCCGGACGACCTCGCAGGCCTTGTAGGCCGCGATGCCGCCGGCAACACCCAGCGCGATGCGCACCCGCTCACTCCTCGGCGGCGGCGACCGGCTCCGCGGGAGCGGTTTCGGTCCCGTCCCACTCGTCGACGTGCCCCTCGGCGACCTCCTGAAGGGCAACCACGGTCGTCTTGAGCGACTCGCTGTCTACGCGCGGAAGCGCCCCGCACTGCAGCTGTTCGGCGCGGAGCGCCGCGAGCATCACGAAGCGATACTTGTTCTGAACGTTCTCGGGAATCCTGAACATGCCTCACTCCTCGGCCCCGTCAGTCCTGGGCCGGAAACGTATCGAGGATCTCCATGACGCGCCCTTTCCGGCGCGACACGCGGGCCCGCTCCGCCCGGACGATGGCGACCAGCTCCTGGCTCGCCGCCTCCAGGTCGGCATTGACGACCACGTAATCGAACAGATCGTACCCCATCGCCTCGCGTCTTGCCTCGAGCAGGCGGGCCGCGAGGTCGGCCGGGTCCTCGCTCCCCCGCCCCCGGAGGCGGGACTCCAGGGTCGCGTAGTCGGGGGGAAGGATGAAGATCGACACCGAATCCCGCCCCGACGCCCTGACCTGCGCGGCCCCCTGGACGTCGATATCGAGGAGCAGGTCGATCCCCGTGGCGAGCCTCGCGTCGGTGGCCTCGCGCCCGGTGCCGTACCGCCGTCCGAACACGGGAGCCCACTCGAGAAAGCCGCCCGCAGCGACCATGGCGTCGAACCGGTCGTCGTCCACGAAGTGGTACTCGCGGCCGCTCTCCTCCCCGGCGCGGCGCGGGCGGGTCGTGAACGACACGGAAAAGGCGATCCCCGGAACGCTCTCCATGAGCCGGCGGGCGAGCGTGCTCTTCCCCGTCCCCGACGGGGCCGAGATCACGAACAGGGTTCCGCCGCCGGTGGTGGGCAATGTCTCACTCGAGGTTCTGGATCTGCTCGCGAACCTTCTCGGCTTCGGCCTTGAGGTCGAGCGTCCCGCGCCCGATCGTCAAATCCTGGCACTTGCTCGCGATCGTGTTGATCTCGCGGTGAATCTCTTGCAGCAGGAAGTCCAGGCGCTTGCCGACCGGCTCGCCGTCCGCACCGGAGACGAGAGAGCGGGCGTGGTCGAGGTGACCGTCGAGCCGGACCAGCTCCTCGGTGACGTCGGCGCGATCCGCGAGGAACGCGACTTCCTGCGCCATGCGGCCCGGATCGAGCGGGATCGAGGCGGCGAGGGCCTGCACCCGCTCGTTCAGGCGGCCCCGGATCGCCTCCGGCACGCTCGCCGCGCGCTCGCGGATCGCGGCGGTCAGGCGCGCCATCACCTCGATGCGCGCGGAGAGATCCGCCTGCAGACGCTCCCCCTCGCGCGCGCGGTCGGAATCGAGCGCGTCAAGCGCGACCTCGAGAGCGCGGACGACCGTTTCGAGCTCGCCTTCGGAGAGCGGAGCGCCCTTCTCCGCAGCTTCCAGGATCCCGGGGGTCCGCATCATCGTCGGAAGGTCCCAGTTGCCGTGGATGCCGAACTCTTCTCGAAGCACGCGCCACGCCCCGAGCACCGCCTGCACCATCGGCCGGTTGAGGACGACCGGAGCCGCTTCGGCCCCGTCGCGCTCGATCCGGATATCCACGTCGATGCGGCCGCGCTTGACCGTGGCGAGGATCTTCCGGCGAAGCTCCTGCTCGACCCCGAACAACGCCTCGGGCAGCCGCAACTTCAAATCCGCGAAGCGATTGTTCACGCTCCGCAGCTCCACGGTCACCTTGAGTCCTTCGGCTTGGGCCGACCCGGACCCGTATCCGGTCATCGAGCGAATCATCGGGGACTGAAATTGGAGCACACGGTCGATTCGACCGTCAATCCGGTATTCGCCCGACTTCCGCCAGAACGGCCGCCGCGGCGCGCTCGTACGCCCCGTCCCCGTGCAGGCCCTCCCGCACCGCGCCCAGTGCCGCGCGCACGGCTGCGGCCACTCCGCCGTCGGCGAGGTACGCCGCGAGCTCCCGCGCGATCCCCTCCGGCGTGCAGTCCCCCTGGACGAGCTCGGGCACGATCCTCCGCCCCGCCACGAGGTTCGGCAGCGCGACGTGCGCCACGTCGACCAGAGCGCGGGCCACGAGGTAGGACAGCGGCTGCATCCGGTAGACCGCGACCAGCGGCATCCCGGCGAGCGCGGCGTCGAGGGTCGCGGTGCCGGAGGCCACGGCCCCGCAGTCGGCGGCCTCGAGGATCTCCGGGTAGAGGTCGCCGAGCACCACGGTGCCCGACGGCGCCTCTCGCGCGGCGATCGTCTCGACGAGCCCGGGCGGCAGCGTCCGCGCCTTCGGAATCACGAACTGCGCCTGCGAGTGCGAGGCTGCGAGCACGCGTCCGGCGCGGCCGAGGATCGGAAGCAGCCGGCCGACCTCGCCGCGGCGACTCCCGGGCAACAGCGCGACGAGCGGCCGCGCCGGGTCGAGCCCGGCGGCGCGCCGAACCTCCGCGCGATCGGCCCTCGCGCGCGCGGCGGCCGCGGGGTGGCCGACGAACGTCGCGGGAACGCGCTCGCGCTCGTAGAAGGCCGTCTCGAACGGGAACAGGACCAGGACCCGGCGGACCAGATCCCGGATCGTGCGCACCCGGCCGCGCCGCCACGCCCACACCTGCGGGCTGACGTAGTAGACGACGGGGACCCCCGCTGCGCACGCTTGCGCCGCGAGGCGCAGATTGAAATCGGGATAGTCGATCGGGACGAAGAGATCGGGCCGCTCGTCCTCGAGGAGCGCCCGCATGCGCGCCATCGCGTTCCGGATCGTCGGAAGGTGGCGAGCGACCTCGACGATTCCGACGACCGCGACCTCGCGGGCGTGCTGGACGAGGCGCACGCCCGCCTCCGCCATCTCGTCCCCGCCCATCCCCGAAAGCTCGATCCCGGGACAGGCCGCCGATAGCGCGCGCGCGAGGCCCGCGCCGAGCCGGTCCCCCGAGGCCTCTCCCGCGGACAACGCGATACGCACGGGGCGGCTCAAGCAGCCGCCGGCGGACGCTCGGGCTCCCGCGGGATCCCCATCGTGTCGTCCGCGAGATCGGTGATCCGGTCGAGCTCGGCCTCGAGCCGCAGGCGGGCCTCCTCCTGCGCCGCGGGCCGGGCGGCGCGCGGGACCGTGATCGGCGTGCCGTACAGGAACAACCCTTTCGAGAAGAACCGGGGAACCAGCGTCCCGTCCCAGCTGCGCAGGCGGCGCGCGGGAGACGCCGAGAACGTGACGGGCACGATCGGGAGGCCCGTGAACCGTGCGACCGCCACGACGCCGGGCTGGACGCGGCGACGCGGACCGCGCGGCCCGTCGGGGGTGAGGCCGACGTCGCACCCGTCCTCGACCTTGCGCAGGATCTGGCGCATGCCGGTCAGGGCCCCGCTCGTCGTCGAGCCGCGCGCCTGCTCGATCCCGAACTTGCGGAGGATCCGGACGAGAGCCTCCGCGTCGCGGTGCGTCGAGGAGAGCACGACGATGCGCGGGCCGGGGTAGCAGTACGGCATCAGCACGAAGCGCGAGTGCCAGAAGCAGAGGATGTAACGACCCGGATCGCGGCGGCAGGCCTCGAGGATCTCTTGCCCGCGGAACTCGATGCGCATGGTCGCGTGGAGCAGCCGGATTCCCGCGTGCGCGATCGGCGGCGCGACGTTCAGGAGGAGCCATTCGGCGGCGCGTGTCATCGGACGGCGCGCAGTCTAGCCCGGACGTCCTTGCGGCGTCCCGTCCGAGGCCGATATTCTCTCGCGCCCGGAGCCCGCGTGAAGCCGTTCATCTCGGTCGTCGTTCCCCTGCTCAACGAGGAGCCGTACATGGAGCGGCTGACGCGCTCGCTCCTCGAACAGGACTACCCGCACGACCGGTACGAGATCCTTATGGCGGACGGCGGCTCGACCGACCGGACGCTCGCGATCCTCGCCGACCTCGACGCGCAAGGACGCATCCGGGTGCTCGACAACCCGGGCCGGACGGCCCCCGCGGCGCTGAACGTGGCGATCGCCGAGGCGCGCGGCGAGATCGTCACGCGGGTCGACGGCCACTCGTATGTCTCCACCGACTACCTCTCGCGGATCGTCGCGGTGATGGAGGAGACCGGCGCGCCCGTCGTAGGCGGACCGGTGCGGATGGTCGCCGACACGCCGTTCCGGAAGGCGCTGGTGGAGGCGCTGTACGCGCGGATCGCGGTCGGCTCGGTCCCCTACCGGACGCTGACGCGGCGCGCGCTCGTGGAGTCGCTCCAGACCGGCTCGTTCCGCCGGGAGGTCCTCGAGCGCGTCGGGCCGTTCGACGAGTCGCTCGCGGTCGTCGAGGACCTGGATATGAACACGCGCATCCGCAAGGCCGGGTTCGCGCTGCTGCTCGACCCGTCGATCCGGTTCTGGTACTGCCCGCGCCCGAGCCTCGCGGCGCTGTGGGGGCAGATCTACGCGGTCGGGCTCGTGAAGGCGCGTATCCTCCGCAAGCATCCCGACATCTTCAAGTGGAAGTACGCCGGTCCGTCGGTGTTCGTGATTCTCGCGGCGCTCGCGCTGATCGCCGCCGTCGCGGCCTCCGCGGGGGTCGTTCCCGCCGCGGGAGCGGCCGGGGCCGCCGGACTCGCGCTCTACGCGACGCTGGTCGCGGGGTTCGCCGCGACGCGCGTCCCGCGCCTCGGTTGGGGCGCGGTCCGCCTGCTCGCGATCCTCCCGACCCTCCACGTGGGCTACGGTCTCGGATTCCTGCGCGGGGCCCTCGAGCCGGTGGTCGGGCGCGCGGCTCATCCCCCGGGAGCGCCGTGAGCGAACGCGGCGAGGCGCGCCTGCTGCTCGCGATCCTCGCGGGGCGCATCCCGCGCGCGGAGGATCTGGCCCGAGGCGAG
>DATKHQ010000234.1:0-18674 GCA_035510175.1 Candidatus Sulfotelmatobacter sp.
GTCCTCGCGGGGCGGGTCCGCGCCGACGGGCGCCGGGTGGACAAGCCGGGGAACGCGGTCGCCGGCGAGGCTTCGATCGAGATCGACCCTGGGCGGGCGTGGGTCGGGCGCGGCGGCGAGAAGCTCTCGGGAGTCCTCGAGACGCTCGGCGTCGACCCCGCGGGGCGCGACGCCGTCGACGTCGGGGCCTCGACGGGAGGATTCACGCAGGTCCTGCTGGCGGCGGGAGCCGCCCGCGTGGCCGCGGTCGACGTCGGGCGCGGACAGCTCGACTGGTCGCTCCGCAACGATCCGCGCGTGATCGTGCGCGAGGGGATCAACGCTCGGTACCTGCGGCCCGATCACCTCCCGTTCCGCCCGTCCCTCGCGGTGATCGATGTATCCTTCATCTCCCTGACGCGGATCCTCGACCCCGTGAGCCGGTGTCTTTCGGCGGAGGCGGACATCGTGGCGCTCGTGAAGCCGCAGTTCGAGGTCGGACGCGGGGGCGTCGGCAAGGGAGGGATCGTGCGCGATCCGGAGGCGTGGGACGCCGTCCTCGTCCGCATCGTCGATCACGCTCGCGAGCGCGGGCTCGCCCCCCGCGCGATCGCCCGGAGCCCGATCGCGGGGGCGGAAGGGAACGTCGAGTTCTTCCTCCACATGACTCCGGGGCGGCCCGGTGCCCCCGCTGAAGTCCTCGACGCGCTCCGCGCGGAAGCCGTGCATGGCCCGGCGCGTCCGAGCCGCTAGACCCCACGCCCCCCCCGCCATCCGGCGCGTCGCGATCCTCGCGAAGCCCGGATCGCGCGAGGGCGTGCGGATCGCGCGCGAGCTTGCGGACTGGCTGCACGCCCGCGGGATCGCCGTCCGGCTGGATCGGGCGACCGCCTCCGCGATGCGCCGTCCCGATGGGATCCCGACCGGCACGCTCCCCCCGCGCACCGATCTGGTCGTGGTCGCCGGCGGCGACGGCTCGCTGCTCGCCGCGGCGCGGGCCGCGATCCCGCGGGGCGTTCCGATCCTGGGGGTCAACTTCGGCGGCCTCGGGTTCCTGACCGAGCTGCAGCCGGAGGAGCTGTTCGGCGGGCTCGAGAAGGTGTTGCGCGGCGAGGCCGCCATCGAGGAGCGCGAGGCGCTGCGCGTGCGCTTGCGCCGCGGGGGGCGCGTCGTCGCCGACCACGTGCTGCTCAACGACGCGGTCGTCGCGAAGACCGCGCTGGCACGCATGCTCGACATCGAGGTCTCCATCGACGGCGAGCACGTCGCGACCTACACCAGCGACGGCCTGATCGTCGCGACGCCGACCGGCTCGACCGCCTACAACCTCTCCGCCGGAGGGCCGATCCTGGACCCCCGGATGAGCGCGTTCGTGATCGCCCCGATCTGCCCGCACACGATGAGCTACCGGCCGCTCGTCGTCCCGGGCGGCGTCGTGATCCGCGTCGTCCTGCGCAGCGACACCGAGGAGGCGTATCTGACCCTCGACGGGCAGGTCGGCGCCCCGATGCGCCCGATGGACGAGATCGTCGTCGACCGCCACCCCTCGCCGGTCCGGCTCGTGCGGGTCGCGCGGCGGGGATTCTTCGAGATCCTCCAGCGCAAGCTCCGCTGGGGCGGTCGGTAGCCCCGGGCGTGCGCGAGGGCATCAAGTCCCCCTGGGTGGCGCTCGGCCTGCTCACGACCCTGAACATCCTCAATTACGTCGACCGCTCGGTCCTGTTCGCGGTGCAGCCGCTCATCCAGCAGGAGTTCGGGCTCTCCAACGCGCGGGTCGGCTTCCTGACGAGCAGCTTCCTGATCGTCTACATGATCGCCGCGCCGGTCACGGCACCACTCGCCGATCGCGCCTCCCGGAAGCGGATCATCGCCTACGGCGGGCTGTTCTGGAGCGCCCTCACGCTGTTGACCGCGGTCACGCATTCCTACTGGAGCCTCCTCGTCCGGCATGCGCTCGTGGGCGTGGGCGAGGCGACCTTCGTCACCGTCGCGCCGACGTTCGCCGCCGACCTCGTCCCCCGCGGGTGGCGCGGTCGTGTGCTGGGGGTGTTCTACCTCGCGATTCCGGTAGGAACGGCGGCGGGGTACCTCCTGGGCGGCCATCTCGGACCGACGCATGGCTGGCGCATGCCGTTCTACGTGGCCGCGGCGCCCGGATTCCTGATCTCTCTGCTCGTCCTTTTCCTCAAGGAGCCCGAGCGCGGCCGGTACGACACCTTCCGGCTGACCGCGGAGAAGATGTCGCTTCGCGGGCTGACGCAAAACCCCGCGTTCTGGAGCGCGACGCTCGGCATGGCGGCGATGACCTTCGCGCTGGGCGGCGTGCAGGTCTGGATGCCGACGTATCTGTCCCGCGCCCGCGGGTTCTCGCTCGAGGCCGCCAACCGGTTCTTCGGGACGATCATCGTCGTCGACGGGGCGCTCGCGTCGCTGTTCGGCGGGTGGCTCGGCGACCGGCTGCTTCCCCGCGTGCGCGGGTCGTACTACTTCGTGTCGGCCGTGAGCATGGCCCTCGGCGTGCCGGTCATGGCGCTGGCGCTCTACGGCGGCGATCGCTTCCTGATCCCCGGGATGTGGGTCGGCTCGTTCCTGCTCCTGGTCAACACCGCGCCGCTCAACGCGGCGCTCGTCAACTCGGTGGGAGCCTCCATCCGCGTGACCGCGATCGCCTTCAACATGTTCCTGATCCACCTGCTCGGCGACGTCCCCTCCCCCTGGCTGATGGGCTTGGTCGCCGACTGGAGATCGCTCTCCTTGGCCTTCGTATTCCCGGTCATCGCGATGAGCGTCAGCTCCGCGATCCTGTTCCGCGGAATGCGCTATGCGCCGCCGGTCCGGGAGGGAGACGCCGGCTGACCGGACGCCTCGCGGAAGCGCGCTGCGCACGCCGACGGGCCGAGGGCCGCGATGAAGAAGCCGGCGCGGGGCCCCCGCGGCTTTCCGAGGAGGGCGATGTAGATCGCCTGGAACAGCTCCGCGGGCTTCGCGTGGGGGAACGCTTGCGCGAGGTCGTACACGAGGAGGTGGACCTCCTCGCCTGTCATGGCGTCCGTGAGGCGGGAGGCGAGGCGCGCGAGGAAGTCCCGCTGGTCGGGAGTCAGGGCGCCCGCCGCCGCCGGGAGCGTCTCGCTCACCTCGAACCGAATGTCCTCCGGCGCGTGCCGGGACAGCCAGCGCTGCGCGTAGCCGAGGCGCTCGGCGATCGCGTCCCGCCTCAAGCCCGTGTAGCCGGTCCGCGCGAGCACGGCAAGCGTCCGGTCGACGTCGAAGCGCGTCACCTGGGCCACGACGACGAGGTGCTTGAACGGGACCCCCGCCGGAAGGAAGCCGCCGGCCCGCGACAGCTCGAGAGCGCGGGAGTCCGCCCCGGCCGCCGTGCGGTCGTCGACCTCGTCGACGAGCTGGAGGAGCGGCACCCCCGGATCGAAGGTGATCGTGCGCTGCGGGCGCTCGCGCATCACGAGGTAGCGCAGCACCTCCGGGGGCACCACCTCGAGCACGTCCGCGATCGACAGGACGTTCCCCTTGCTCGAGGACATGTCGCCCTTTCCCTTGAGGCTGATCCACTCGTAGGGGATCGGGAGGGGCGGCTCGTACCCGAAGACCTCCCGGGAGATGCGGACTCCGGTGTCGTAGGAGCCCCCGCGGGTCGCGTGGTCCTTCCCGAACGGCTCCACGGTCACGCCGAGGACGCTCCACCGCGCCGGCCAGTCCACCCGCCACGTCAGCTTCCCCCCGCCGGCCATGGGGACCTCCCCGGCGGCGGCGCACGTGCAGGCGAACGAGACGGTCTGACGCTCGGCCGACCACCCGGTCACCCGCGCATCGGTGATGCGGCCGCACTGCGGGCAGAGCGGGTTGTACGGGGACCAGTCCGGGTCCATCTGCTTGCCGGTCAGCTCCTGCAGGATCACCGCGATCCGGTCGCGACCCTCGAGCGCCTGCGCCACGACGCCGTTCATCCTCCCGGACTTGTACAGGAGGTCGGCGCGCTCGACCTCGACCTCGACCCTGAGCCTGCGGAGCGACTCGAGGAACGGCGCCAAGAAATGATCGGCGTACGATTCGTGCCGCCCGCACGGGCACGGGATCTCGGAGAGCGGCTTTCCGATCAGCGGCGCGTAGACGGAAGCGTCGAGGAACGGGTAGACCCGCCGCAAGGGGTCGAAGTTGTCCGCCACGTAGTTGAACCGCGCGGGCACGCCCCGCTCGCGCAGCGCGCGGAAGACGGCATCCGCGGTGAGCACCTCGCGCATGTTTCCGATGTGGATCTCGCCGGAGGGCGAGATGCCGCTCGAGACGACGACGCTCCGCCCGGTGGCGATCGCGGCGTCGGCGGCGTCATCCGCCCAATGGCGCGGCTGGCTCCCGTCACCTGTCATGGGCCCGCAAGGTACATGCGCGAGCGGCCTCGGTTCAACCGATACATCTTGAGGGAGACGACACCGGTGTGATAGAAACGCGGCGGGAGGGGCGCATGGACCGTCTGACCCTGCGTCGAGCTGCAGATACGACCTCGCGGTCGGTGACGACGCTGCGCCGCTACATCCGGAGCGGCCGCCTGTCCGCGGAGAAGCTGCCGGGGCGCTTCGGCCCGGAGTACTTCGTGACGATGGACTCCCTGACCGCGGCGGGGCTCACGATCGCCCTTGAAAAGCCCGCGCCGGAGGCGCGGCGCGAGACGGCGCTGGCCCCCGTGCGGGCGTCCGCGCAGGCCCTGGCGGCACCCCCGCCGCGGCCCTTCGCCGAGGCGGTCCCGCTCGGCCTCTACCAGGAGCTGCAGATGAAGCACGAGCAGCTCCTCGTCCAGTACGGAATGGTGCGGGCCGGGGGCTTGCGGCTGCTCGAGCTCCAGGCGGAGATCGAGGCGCGGCGGCGTCAGCTCGAGGAGGCCCAGGCCGAGACCGCGCGCGTCAAGGAGCGGTTGGCCCGCGAGGCCGGGGAGCTTCGCAAGCGCCTGCGCGAGGCCGAGCTCGAGGCGGAGGGGCGCCGGGTCGAAACGGCCGCGCTGCGGGAGAAGGTCCGCGGCCTCGAGATGCTCACGAGGAACTCGGTCACGACGGAGACGATCGACCGGCAGTTCGACGAGGTGATGGCCCAGATGCGCCGGGTCGAGCGGCTCACCGTCGAGCGGCAGGCCGGCGAGCCCCAGCCCGTGGCGTGGACGGAGCGCGCGCCGCAACCCGACCCCGAGCACTGACCGCCTGCGGCCGTCAGTCCCGTGTGAACTCCAGCAGCGTCCAGAGGCCGAGCAGGTTGACGTGTGACCGGTCGACGAGCCTCAATCCGGGAGTCTCGACGACGCGCCGCACCGGAAGGTCCATCCTGAAGCCGATCCAGCTCGACAGCGGCGTGAGGGCCCGCTCCGCCCAGGCCAGTGGCCGCCAGGCGCTCTGGAACTTGTTGACGACGACGATGCGCCCCCCGGGCCGGCACACGCGCGCGATCTCGAGCATGACCGGGACGGGATCGGGCACGACGGAGATCACGTACGGAGCGAGCACCCGATCGAAGTGGCCGTCCGGGTAGCCGAGCGCGCGGGCGTCCATCCGCTCGACGCGGATGCCGTCCCTGCCGAGGGAGGCCACACGGCGGCGGGCGCGGTCGAGCATCGGGATGCTGATGTCAACCCCGACGACCTCGCATCCTTGCGGATAGAGCGGCAGCGACAGCCCGGTCCCGACGCCGACTTCGAGGACCCGGTCGCCCGGCCGGGCGTCGAGGCGCGAGACCGCGTACCGGCGGCCGGGACCCAGCGCCCAATCGAAGAAATCGTCGTAGACCCGCGCCAGGACCCCGTACACGCGCTCGACGCGCCGCGAGGCCAGCCTCACCTGCTCCGCGCTTCCCATTTGCGACATCGGGCCTCCCCGGACGGCCGGAGGCGGCGAGTCTAGCAGGTCGCGGGAGTCTTCTCGTGAACCGCCTGCTGAGGATTCGCCGCTCGGACAGCCGCCACCGGCCGCAGTCGGCTTGACTCCGCCGGGAAGGTTCGGTACGTTGCGGCCTCGTTTTTCGCGAATCGGAGGGGGATTCCCCAAATGCGTGAATCACGCTTACTCGCGGCGGCCCTCGTCGTCGGGGCGTTGCTCGGCAGCGCCTCGTGCCATTCGAGCCAGCCGACACAGAACACGACGCAAGCCATCAAGCTGTCGTTCGGGGCCCGGTCCCTGAACGGCATCTGGGACTGCTGGGACAAGGATCCGGGGGCGACGCTCTACTGCGAGCAACGGTTCCAAGCGCCGAACGTCCCGGTGCTGGCGGACCGCGTCACTCCGTGGCAGTACTCGATTGAGATCTCGATTCTCCCGGCCGGAACCGTGACCGAGACGGTAGTTGCGAGCTCGGCCACGTCCCCGCCGATCGGCGCCCCGAGCGGCTTTCCGGTCTTTGGAAGCCAGACCAACTTCGACACCCTCACCGACGCCGGCCGGGTGTGCCCCAGCAACGGCACGCCCCCGCCCGACTGCAGCCAGTACCACAATCCCCGTTCGGTCGGCCAGGGAAGCCGAGACGTTACGACGTTCAACAACGCCAGCCTGACCGAACCGAACATCCTGGGAGCTCCCGACGGGTGCGAGTCGCAGGGCGATCCCGCGTGCGGGTACCAGGTCACCGCGAACAAGGGAGACACGATCATCGTGCGCGCGCGGAAGACGCTCCGGGCCAACCTCGTCGGCGTGGTCCAGGCGTACCAAGATCCGGAGCTGACACTGTCGGGCGTGATGACCGTGAACGGCGTCGTCGCGAACTCGCTGGGGACCACGAGCTCCGACATTTCCGACGGCTCGGGGATGGTCTTCTCATACACGGTCCGCTAGAGCGCAAGGGGCGGGGCGAACGGTTCACGGCGGATCTCGCGGAACATCCAGGAAGGTGAGCATGAACGTCATCAGGTGGCCGGCAGCGATCTTGTGCGGAATGGCACTTGCACTCCCGCTGTCCGCGCAGGACACGCCCACGACACCGGCTCCGACCGAGCCCGAGACGGTGACGACCAAGCCCGCCGCGGAGAAGCCCAAGCAGAAATCGGCCCTCGAGGAGCCCCCGCTCCACCGCTGGGGTGCCATGGACTGGACGCTCGGCGCCTGGAAGGCGGACCTGCGCGGCTCCACCTACGCCGTCGGGACCGTGTTCCAGGGGACGGCGTTCAGCAACAACGCCGTGATCAACGCGCCGGCCGATCCCGTGCTCCGCGGCATGGTGAAGGTCGTGTGGTACCTCCCGAAGTCGATGGGCCAGCTCCAGTTCCACTACGACGCGTTCCGGAACACGACCCGCTACTCGGTCCTCGATCCCGGGAACTTCATCTACGGCGAGACGCAGGTCCTTCCCGAGTTCGCGGGCGTCGCGAACGACGGCCGCGCGGACGGCCTTGCCGCCGACGCGCTGACCAAGACGCGCCGGTTCCGTGTGGAGTACGGCCATACCGCGTTCGAGACGCCGCGCTCGCGAGGCACGTGGCACGCGGGGCTCCGCTACATCGATCACTCGGAGTCGCTCGACAACTTCTACTACGCGCTCGTCTCCGGCATTCCGCCGCTGCTGCCGCCGTTGCCGTCGCTCACCGGGATCGAGCCAAACCCCGATTACGCCCACGTGGGCGCCGACTACTCCGGGACCGGCGTCGGCGCGGGTCTCGACGTCGAGTTCGCGGTCCACCCCCGCATCAAGATCGTGGGCGGCCTCTCGCTCGGCGTTTCCGGCGGGAAGAGCAAATCGCAGTACCAGTCGATCAGCTATTTCTACTGGAGCACCGGCGGGCCGCTCGGCGAGAAGATTCTCACGTACGACGAGCTGCTCTACGCGCTCAACGTCAACAACCCCGACACCGCGAAGTTCGTCGTCCAGTCCACCGCCACCGCGACGGTCGTCGACACCGGATCGTTCCAGGTCGTCCCGGACATCGACGCCTACCTCAGCGTCGAGGGGAGGGTCTGGAGCTCGCTGCGCGTCTGGGCTGGCATCCGGGCCATGGCCTACCCGGGCGCCGGGATCCGGATCCGCCCGACCTCCTACCAGCTCCTCGAGACGGTCGTGGGCGGTCCGATCCAGACCGCCGTCAACACCGTCGAGCACACGACCTACTCGGTCGGGTACACTGGATTCATGCTCGGGCTGGCGTACAGGTTCTGATCGCGGCCGGATGGCACCGATCACCCGCGACGACGTCCTCAAAGCGCTCTCGGGCGTCCGTTACCCGGGTTTCACGCGCGACATCGTCGCCTTCGGCGTCGTCTCCGATGCGAGGATCGACGGAACCACCGTGACGGTCCGGATCGATCTCGGCGCCGGCAATCCCGCCGTCGCCGGAACGATCGAGCGGGAGGCCCGCGCCGCCCTCGAGGCGCTGCCCGGGGTCACGAGCGTCTCGCTCAAGGTGGGAGGCCCCGCCCGTCCGGCGCCTCCGCCCGCGAGCGGAGGCGGAGCGGCCGTCTCGGAATCGCTGGCTCTTCCGGGAGTCCGGCACGTCGTCGCGGTCGCCTCCGGCAAGGGCGGGGTCGGGAAGTCCACGGTCGCGGTTAATCTGGCGGTCGCGCTCGCCGGCTCGGGCCTGTCCGTGGGGCTGCTCGACGCCGACATCTACGGTCCGTCGATCCCCCTGATGATGGGTGTCGACGAGCGGCCGGCGATCGACCCCGAGGGGCGCGGGATCCTGCCGTTCACCCGATTCGGCGTCCGGTTCATGTCCTTGGGCTTCCTGGTCGACAAGGACGCCGCCGTGATCTGGCGCGGTCCGATGGTCATGAAGGCGATCGAGCAGCTCCTGCGCGACGTGCTCTGGGGATCGCTCGACGTGCTGGTCGTGGACCTCCCTCCGGGCACCGGCGACGCTCAGCTCACCATCTCGCAGCGGGTGCGCCTGTCCGGCGCCGTGATCGTCACGACCCCGCAGGACGTCGCTCTCGCCGACGCGGTGAAAGGGATCGCGATGTTCCGCAAGGTGGGGGTGAGCGTTCTCGGCGTCGTCGAGAACATGAGCTACTTCCTGTGTCCGCACTGCGGGAGCCGGACGGACGTCTTCGCCCATGGCGGCGGACGTCGCGAGGCGGAGCGCCTGGGCGCCCCGTTCCTCGGCGAGATCCCCCTCGACGCCGCGATCCGCGCGGGCGGAGACCGGGGCGAGCCGATCGTCTCCGCGGATCCGTCCGGCACCGTCGCGTCCGCGTTCCGCGGCGTCGCCGAGCGCGTCGCCGGGGCGATCGGTGGCGAGGGCCCCGACGCGGACGGGCTGTCCGCGTGGCTCGGTCGCGGCTAGCGGCGCGCACGTTCCGGTCCCGCGTGGCCGGGCCCGTTTCCCGACGGTATACTCGATCGAAGCGCCGGCACGTCACGGCGTTTCGAGGTGTGCGCGTGTTGATCCGAAGGGCCGTCGCAATCGTGCTCGTGGCGTCGTGGCTTGCCGCGCCCGCCCTGGCGGCGCCATCGGGCGCGGCCACGGCCGGAAGCGCCGAGCACGACCGCGCCGAAAAGGCGGTGCTCGAAGCTCTCAAGAGCAGCCTCGATCCGGCCGAGCAGGCGGAAGCGCTCGCGCACCTCGCGTGGCCGGCGACCGGGAAGCGGAACGAGGTCGTCGCGGAGCGCGCGCGTCGCGAGCTCGCCGGGTTCGGCGGACACGGGATGCTCGCCCTCTACCATGCGGTCAACACCGTGGGGAAAGAGCGCACCGCCGAGGTCGTCAAGACGATGATCGAGGCCGAGAGCCTGATGGTCGGCCCGGTCGCCCCGGAGTTCGTGCCCGGCCTCCTGGACGTGCTGTGGACCGGCTCGCGCGAGGCGAAGCTCCTGGCGCTTCCCTACCTGATCACCGCGCGCTCGTCGAGCTCGGTCCAGCCGCTGGTCGACAGCGCGATCGACGATCCGTCGCTGATGGAGCCGGTGATCAACGCGCTCGGGAGGATGCGCTTCGAAGCGGCGCGATTCTGGCTCGAGAAGATCATGATCGCCGGTGCACCGTCTTACCGGCCGATGGCGGCGTCCTCGCTCGCGCAGATCGGCGGGGCCGCGATGGCGCCGCTCCGCCAGGCGACGAAATCGGACGACAAGGCGGTCCGGATTCTCGCGATCCGCGCTCTGCTGCCCGCCGCCAGCGACAACGACCTGCAGACGATCTACACCTACCTCGAGAAGCACGCCGCCGACGATCCCGGCCTCTCTCAGGCGCTCAAGGCCACTGCGGCCCGGATCGAGAAGGCGATCGTCGCGCGGGATGCCTCCGAGGCCGCGAGCGCCCCCAAGGACTTCTAGCGCGCGGGCGGCTCAGGGCCGGCCCGCCAGCTCCTCCCCGAGCGCGCGAACTCCTTCCCGGATGGCCTCCTCGCTCGCGGCGTAGGAGATCCTCAGGAAGCCCGCGCCGCCGGGGCCGAACGCCTCCCCCGGGATCGTGATCACGCGCCGCCTGGCGAGCACGCGCTCGGCGAGGGCGATCGAGTCGCCGAAGCGAGAGACGTCGACGAAGAAGTAGAAGGCGCCGTCGGGCAGCGCGGGGGCCAACCCCGGGATGCGCGCCAGCTCGGCGTGCATCAGCGCGCGGCGCCGCCGGAACACCGAGAGCGCCGCGACGCGGTCCGCCTCGGCGTCCTTCGAGACCGCGACCAGGGCCGCCGCCTGCGACACGCTCGGCGCGCACGTCACGACGTACTGGTGGGCGGCGATGATCCGCGCGACCACGGGCTCGGGACCGACGACCCACCCGATGCGCCAGCCCGTCATGCTCATGTCCTTGGACACCCCGGAGACGACGAGGCCGCCCTCGGGAGCGGCCTGGGAGAGCGAGCGCGCGGGGGAGTCGTAGACGAAGCCTCCGTAGATCTCGTCGGACAGCCACGGGATGCCCCGGTGCCGCAGCAGCTCCGCGAGGGAGTCGACCTCCGCAGCCGGATCGACGGCCCCGGTCGGGTTCGACGGCGAGCAGACGATGACGAGGCGCGTGCGCGGCGTCAGACGGCGCTCGATGTCGGACGCGTCGAGCCGGAAGGCGCGCTCCGGCCGCAACGGGTACGCGACCGGCGTGGCACCGACAAGTCGCGCGACCACCGGGTAGGCGGGATAGCCGGGGTCCGGGACGAGCACCTCGTCGCCGGGATCGACCATCGTGAGAACCGTCGCGAACACCGCCTCCTGCGATCCGATGGTCACGACGACGTTTGCCGGCCCCGACGCGCACCACGGATAGCGGGCCGCGATCGCCGCGCGCAGCGCCGGGTCTCCTGCGGTCGACGTGTAGGCGGTCTTCCCCGCCGCGATCCCCTCGATGCCCGCGAGGCACGCGCGCGGCGGCGTGGGAAGATCGGGCTGGCCGAGGCCGAGGTTGATCGACCCGGGAGGAGCCGCGTCGAAGATCCTGCGAATCAGCGTCCGCTCGATCCCGTCCATGCGGCGGGCGGCGCGAAGCGTCACCGCACCGCCTCCTCGAGCGCGGTGGCGGCGTCACTTCCCGCGTCCCGGTACTTGATCAGCACGGGGGCATAGAGCGAGATCCCGTGCGCGCGGCCCCATGCGGTGGCGAGCGGGCGGGATCCGGGGACGACGACCGCGCCCTCCGGCACGGCGAGCACGCCGCGCGCGTCGGCTGCGATCGTGCGGGCGTGAACCGCGTCGTACAGGCCGACCGCGCGCGTGAGGATCACCCCGGGAGCGAGCACGGCGCGGCGCCCCACGCGCGCCCCTTCGTAGATCCCGCACCCGCCGCCGATGAACGCCTCGTCCTCGATCACGACCGGCATCGCGCCGACCGGCTCGAGCACGCCGCCGACCTGGGCCGCCGCCGACAGGTGCACGCGCGCGCCGATTTGCGAGCACGAGCCGACGAGCGCGTGCGAGTCGATCATCGTCCCCGCCCCGACGAAGGCACCCACGTTGACGAACGCCGGAGGCATCACGACGACGCCCTCTCCGAGGTGCGCCCCCCGGCGCACCGTCGAGCCCCCCGGGACGATCCGGGTCGACGGAGAGTCCGCGAGCGGGTTTCGGGGCGCGAACGTGTCGCGGTCGCGGAAATGGAACGGCGGCGTGTCGATCGCGACGTTGGCGCCGTGGCGGAAGGCGAGCAGGATCCCCTGCTTCACCCACGCGTTAACGCGCCAGGAGCCTTCCTCGTCCGGCTCCGCCGCCCGGACCCGCCCCGCCTCGAGCGCCGCGAACAGGGCTTCGACCGCCTCTCTCGCGTCCTCGGCCGCGACGGTCGCGAGGGGAGACGGCGCGGCGAGCCCTTCGATCCTCGCGCGCAGCTCCCGTTCGCTCATGCCGCCGTTCCGACGAGCCCGGCGTGCGCGAGCGCCGCGGCGACCGTGCTCCGCGTTGCGGCCTCGGCGGGACCGAGGGGCGCGCGCACCGTCTCGCGGCAGCGCGACAGGAGTGCCAACGCAACCTTCACGGGGACGGGGTTCGACTCCAGGAAGTTCGCCCGCATCAGCGGGAGGAGGCGGAAGTGCCCGGCGCGCGCCGTGGCCAGGTCGCCGCGCGCCGCGGCGGCGATCATCGCCGCCGTCTCCGCCGGGGCCTCGTTCGAGACGACGGAGATCACCCCCGCCGCCCCCAGGGCCACGGCCGGCATCGCCAGCGCGTCGTCCCCCGAGAGCACGGCGAACCCCGCCGGGGCGCCCTCGAGGATCATGGCGAGCTGCTCGAGGTTCGCGGCAGCTTCCTTCACCCCGGCGATCCCCGGGATCTCGGCGAGCCGCAGGACGAGGTCGGCGCCGAGGTTCTGCCCCGTCCGCCCGGGAACGTTGTACGGGATGATCGGGACGGACACGCGCGCCGCGATCGCCTCGTAGTGCGCGATCATGCCGGAACGATTCGGCTTGTTGTAGTACGGGGTGACGACGAGCAGGGCGTCCGCGCCGGAGGCCACCGCGCGCTCCGCTGCGGCGAGCGTCGTCCGCGTGTCGTTCGTGCCGCACCCGGCGACGATCGGGACGCGCCCCGCGGCCGTGCGCGCGACCGTGCCGATCACCTCGGCGTGCTCCTCCGGCCGCAAGGTCGCTCCCTCTCCCGTCGTCCCGCAGGGGACGAGCCCCGATACGCCCGAGGCCACCTGCCACTCGACGAGGCGGGACAACGCCTCTCGGTCGACGCGCCCGTCCTCCGAAAACGGCGTGACGAGAGCGGTCAGGACTCCCTCGAGCTTCACGCGGTGCGCCGATGCGCTCATCTCTTCCCTCCCCGGGCCTTGCCCGCTCCGCGACCGCGGAGCAGATCGTCCACAACGTCGTCGAACCCGAACCGTCCGCGCCGGCCCCGCAGCCACTCCCCCGCCGCCACGGCGCCCGAGGCGAACGCCTCGCGAGAGCGCGCCTGGTGCGTCAGCGTGAGCACGTCGTGCGGCCCGTCGAAGCCGATCGTGTGTCTGCCGGGATCGTGACCCGCCCGGACACTCGCGACCGGCACGTTGCCGCCGCCGATTGTCGCGAGGCGCTTGGCGGTCCCGCTCGGAGCGTCGCGCTTTCCCGCGTGGTGGCTCTCCACGATCCAGGCGTCGTACCCGCCGGCCGACCGCAGCACCGCCGCCGCAAGACCCGCCGCGCGGAAGAACGCGGCCACCCCCACGGAGAAGTTCGGCGCATGGAGGAAGGCGCCCCGATGGCGGCGCAGAGCCGCCGCGAGGAGCGGGTCGTCCGGATTCCACCCGGTCGTCCCGGAGACGACCGGTACGCCGCGCGCGAGGAGGGCCAGAACGTTCTCGAGCGCGGCCTCGCCTTCGGTAAACTCGAAGGCCACGTCGACACCGCTCAGCCGCGCCGATCCGAGGCTCCGCGCGCCGCGCGCGCCGCGCGCCGCCTTGTCCACGACGAGCGCGACCTCATGCCCGCGCGTCCGGGCCGCGGCCTCGATCGCGTGCCCCATGCGCCCGTATCCCACGAGGGCGATCTTCACGCGGCGGCCTCCTCGTCCTCGAAGAGGGTGCGGTGGAGCTTCGTGAGGACCTCGCCGACCGAAGGCTCGGGAAAGACCGCGGCGACGCTCCCCGTGGAGCCGCCGAGCACGACCATCTCGGGTGCGTGGCGCGCGATCGCCGCGAGGGCCTTTGCTCGCGTCTCCGGTGCTCCCGCCAGGCCGTGCCCCACGACGCACACGACCGCCTGTCCTTCCGCGACCGTGACGGCCCCGCGCGAGGCGAGACGCTCGACGAGGGACGGCGTCACCGACGCCGTCGGCAGCGCCACGCCGACACCGGTCTCGCAGGCGGCGGCGAGGTCGGCCGGGAGGCCGTCCTCGGCGATCGCGGCGGCCACCCCCGCGAGGAACGCCGCGTCGATGCGCAGCGTCCGCGAGCTCACCCGCACCAAGCTGATCCCCCCGCGGCTCGCGATCGCGGCGAAGGGCGGCGCCCCGGGGGGCGCATCCTGCACGACGACCGTTCCCGGCCGCTCGGGCGCCCACGTGTTGAGCACGCGCACCGGAATGCCGCGGGCGACTGCGGGCGCGACCGAAGCGGGATGGAGGACCTTCGCGCCGTAAAACGCCAGCTCCGCGGCATCGGCGAAGGAGACGCACGCGCGGGTCCGAGCACCGGTGACGCGCTTGGGATCGGCGGTCATGATCCCGTCGACGTCGGTCCAGATCTCGATCTCCGACGCCATGAGCGCGCATCCGAGGAGTGCTGCGGAGGTGTCGCTCCCGCCGCGCCCGAGCGTCGTCGTCCGGCCGTCCGGGGTCGCGCCGTAGAACCCTCCCAGGACCGGAACCTCGCCTGCATCCACCACGGGACGGACGTGCGCCGCGGCACGCGCTTCGACCTCCGCGAGGTCGGCGCTCGCGGCGCCGTGCCGCTCGTCCGTGATCACGATCTCCCGCGCGTCGAGCGCGCGCGCCGGAAGCCCCCGGTCGGCGAGCACCGCGGTGACGATCGTCGCCGAGAGGATCTCCCCCGTCGCCAGGATCCCGTCCGCCGCCCGGGGCGTTCCCTCGCCCAGGACCCGGACGGAGCGCAGACGCTGGCGGAGATCCTCGAAGAGCGCGTCGACGGCGAGATCGAGATCGTGGCGCTTCGCCGCGGAGCGCACGCTCCCCGATACCGCCCAGCGGTGGCGGCGGATCAGCTCGGCGAGGATCGGCTCGGTCGCCTCCGGCGGACCGCCGGTCGCGGTGGCGGCCGCCCGGATCAGCAGGTCCGTGACCCCCGCGAGCGCCGAGACGACCACGACCGGCTTCCGGCCCATCCGTCCCCGGACGATGTCGGCGGCGGCGAGGATCCTCTCGGCGTCGGCGAGCGAGGTGCCGCCGAACTTCATCACGATCACGCGGCCGGTCTCCGCGGCAGCAGGCCCTTCGCCGCGAGCAGCTCGGCGTTCAGGAGGGCGCCCCCCGCGGCACCGCGCACCATGTTGTGGGAGAGGAGAACGAGGCGGATGGTCAGCACCGGGCAGCGGCGTACGCGCCCGACCACGACGCTCATCCCGTCGCCCTCGTCCCGGTCGAGGCGGGGCTGAGGGCGGTCGCGCTCTTCGCGCACCACGAGCGGGACCGCGGGCGCGCTCGGGAGCCCCAGGCCCTCGGTCTCCCCGCGGAACCCGCGCAGCGCCTCGACGACGGCCTCGGGCGAGGCAGGGCGGCTTAGGCCGATCGAGGCGGCCTCGAGGTGTCCTTCGAGCACTCCGACGCGGTGGCAGTGGGCCGCGAGGACCACGCTCGCCGGCGTGAATCCCGCGGAGGTCGCGCGCCCGAGGAGCTTTCCGATCTCCGCCTCCATCTTCTCTTCCTCGCCGCCGATGAACGGGACCGCGTTGTCGATCAGGTCGAGCGCGCGCGGACCGTCGAGGCCGGCGCCCGAGACGGACTGGAGCGTGGCCACGACCGCGCGCTCGACGCCGAAGGCGGCATGGAGCGGAGCCAGCACAAGCGCCAGGCCGGTGACCGAGCAATTCGGGTTCGTGACGATGTAGCCGGAGCGGCTCCGTCCCGCGATCGCCGCGACGTGGCTTCCGTTCACCTCGGGCACCACGAGCGGCACGTCCTCCGCCATCCGGAACGCCGAGCTGTTGCTCACGACGGCGAGCCCCGCGCGCGCGAGAGCCGGCTCGACCTCGCGGGCGACCTCGGTGTCGAGCGCCGAGAGCACGAGATCGCACCCGGAGAACGTCGCGGGCGTGCACGCTCCGACCTGCAGGCTCGCGGCCGCCGCGGGCACCGGGGTGTCGAGCAGCCACCGGACCGCCTGATGGTACGGCTTGCCCGCCGAGCGCTCCGACGCGCCGAGCGCGCCGATTCGAAACCAGGGATGCGAGGCGAGGCGTGAGACCAGCCGCTGTCCGACGAGGCCGGTCGCCCCCGCGATTCCGACACGATAGGCTTCCAACGACGACTCCCGGGAACACGCGGCTTTGCGGCCGGATTCGGCCGACACGATAGCACCGGGAACGACGCTATACTCGGTGCTCGCAGGATCGCTTCGGGAGAGCCCATGACCGCGGACCTCGACATCGACGACGAGGACGACGCCCCGCCCGGCGGCACCGGTCCCAGGGACACCGCGGACGACTTCTTCTGCTTGCGGTTCCGTGTCTGGTACCCCTCGCACGACTGTGCCGTGAGGACGCGATTCCGCACCGCCCCGGGATGCCTGCAATGCGACCAGGGCCGCTTCAACCTGAAGCGACACGCCGCGGTCGTCTCCCGCATCCGGTGGCCGCTCGCCGCGGCGGACTGAGTGCCGCGGGCCACCGGCGCCCCGGAAGTCCACGGCGTCGTCTTCGATCTCGACGGCACGCTCGTCGACGCGTTCCCCGGCCTCACCACGGCCGCGAACGCGGCGCGCGCGGCGGTGGGCGAGCCGCCGCTGGCTCCCGAGGCGGTACGCCGCATGGTCGGCGGCGGCGTCGAGCGGCTGGTCGCGCTGGCGGTCGGAGCGGAGCGAGTCGCCCAGGCACTGCCGGTATTCCGCGAGACCTACGCGCGCGTCTGCGCGGAGCAGACGGATGCGCTCCCCGATGCGCGGCCGACGCTCGAGGCGCTCTCGGTCGCGGGCCTGAAGGCGGCGGTCGCGAGCAACAAGCCGGTCGAGTTCACCGAGCGGATCCTCGCTACGCTCGGCCTGCGCCGCTATCTCGCCGCGGTCGAAGGGCCGGAGACCGCGGGGGCTTTGAAGCCCGAACCGGCGATGCTCCGCCGCTGCCTCGTAGCGCTCGGCATCGAGGCGGCGGGCGCGCTCTACGTCGGCGACATGCCGATGGACGTCATCGCCGGGGAGCGCGCGGCGGTGCGCGTCGTCCTCGTCGGAGGGGGCGCCGCTCCGGTGCGCGAGCTGCGGGCCACCGGTGCGACCGTTTTGGCGCGCCTGTACGATCTCGTTTCGATGCTGGGGCTCGACGCCCCCGGGGGGAAGCCGCGATGACCAGAAACGCCGTGCGCGCCGCGCGCATCAGGGAGTTCGCCGTGCTGACGGGAGGCGGGGCCTGCCTCGCGATCGCGTTCATATTCGTCTCTGCGCGCATGTTTTTCCGGAACTACTTCATCCTGACGAACCGGCCCGACCCTCTGATTTTCGCGCTCCCGTTCCTTGCGGTGTTCGTGCTGCTTGGATTCGTGCACGCAACGTCGTCCCCCTTGCCCGAGCTCTCCGACCCGACGTATAAGGAATCGTCGGGCAGGTAGCCCGTCGAAGGGAGGACAGTCGTGATGGCAAATCGACGCAGGTTGGGAGCGGTAATCGGGCTCGGACTTCTGGTGGCGCTGGTCGCGGTGCCCGTGTCGCTCGCGTACGACCCGACGCCGCCGTACGAGCAGATCCAGGCGAAGTTCGTCGGCGGGCCGTACGTCAAGACGCTCATGCTCAAGCCCGGCTGGCGCGAGTACGGAACCCCGAATCTTCCGATCGCCAAGCCTGTGGCTCCCGCAGCTCCCGGCACCCAGCAGCCGCAGTCGGCCGCGGGCAAGACTCTCAGCGGCGCTGCCGGTGCCGCGATGGCGATGGGCTCCACGGGAGCTTCCGACGCGGTGGCAAGTCCCGAGGCGCGGCTCGAGCAGAGCCTGAAGTCGCTGGCCCGCTCACTGCAGTAGACGTTTTCCGATACGGCCCGGACGGGAGCGCTCAGCGCTCCCGCCGGGCCGTTTTCGTCAGCGACGCGCTGTCCCGCATCCGCATCCAGGCGGTCTTCGAGGTTCCGTCGAGCGTGCCGGGGGTCAGCGCGTATCCGCGCCCGTCCTTCCCGACGATCACGAGCCCGCCTTCTCCGTGAGTCCACAGTTGCGCCGCGCGCTGGGCGCCAGGGTGCTTCGCGGCGCTCCATCCCTGCTCGGCGGAGGGTGCCGTCTCCCCGCCCTCGCGCTCGTACGGCACGATGCGCCCGATCTCCTTCCCGTGCTCGTCGAGGATCGACACCGGCAGCCCGTCCCGTGAGGCGAGGCTGGCCACCGGCCAGTAACCCCGGGGAAGATCGAGCCTGAGCGTTCCGACGTAGAGGGTCCCCTCCACCTGCGGCTGCTGCGACCGGGCCGCGCCGCTCAGGCGATCGAATCGGACCCCGCGTGAGGCGGCGGGATCGATCGGCGGCGGGGCCGGCGGCTCCCCCTCGGCGCGCCAAGTGACCGGGATCCAGAACAGCGCGAGGGACCGCCACGAGCCCAGGACCGGGAGTCCGATCTCGACCCCACGCCCCGGAAACTGCAGCCGGAACAGCAGCCAGTCGCCCGCGAATCCCGGATCCTTCCAGTGTGAGACCTTGGCCCGGGACGCGTGCGTCCACGACGTGACGGGC
>DATKHQ010000235.1:0-14231 GCA_035510175.1 Candidatus Sulfotelmatobacter sp.
AAAAGGCTGCGAAGAAGACCACGAAGAAGAAGGCCGCGAAGAAGTAACTCGCCCTAAAGACAACTCAGGCCGTTCGTGGAAAGGGCCGGTGGAAACACCGGCCCTTTTCTTTTGCTGGAGGAGACTACTCGACCGGCGCCGCCGCCCCGCTGAGGTCGACGAGCTCGATCCCGATCTCCCGCGCCACCTCGATGCTTCGGGCGTCGCGGTAGAACTCGCCGTAGTAGATCTTCCGGATGCCGGCGTTGGCGATGAGCTTGAAGCAATTCCAGCACGGCGAGGCGGTCGTGTACAGCTCCGAGCCCTCGATCCGCACGCCGTTCTTCGCGGCCTGGATGATGGCGTTCGCCTCCGCGTGCACCGTGGCGACGCAGTGGTCGTTCTCCATCAGGTGGCCGACCTCGTCGCAGTGCGGGAGGCCGCGAATCGAGCCGTTGTACCCGGTCGAGAGGATCGTCTTGTCCCTCACGATCACGGCGCCGACGTGCTTCCGGTCGCACGTCGAGCGCGTCGCCGCCTGACGGGCGATGTTCATGAAGTACGTGTGCCAATCGACGCGATGGGCCATGTGTTGCGATCCTACCATGGGGGCCCCCGGCCGGCTTGACAGGCCGGGGATCGTGCCGCACAGTCGTTAAACAACAACACGGCGCGACAGCGCAAGGGGGGGGATTGCGCGTTTCCGACGGCGGTCGGGGCGGTACGAAGCGGTATCGGGGAGCTCTGGACAGTCACCTCAGCGACATCAGGAAGTACAAGCTCCTCACGCCGAGCGGCGAGTTCCGCCTGGCCTCGGCGACGCAGCGGGGCGAAGCCGACGCACGCAACGAGCTCGTCCAGGCGAACCTCCGCCTGGTCGTGAAGATCGCCAAGACCTACCGCGTCCCGGGGATGGACCTCGACGAGCTGATCGCCGAGGGAGAGCTGGGTCTCATCGAGGCGGCGAACCGGTTCGATCCCTCCCGCGGCGTGCGTTTCGTCGCGTACGCGCCGTACTGGATCCGGAAGTACGTCCTGCTCGCCGTCGGCCGGCACAAGCGGCAGACCACCTCCCCCGCCGAGCCGGACGTGATGGAGGGCGCCGAGCGCCGCGCCGGCGACCCCCGGCGCCGCAGAGTCCGCCGCCGGCTGGTCTCGCTCGACGATTTCCTCGACGGATCAGACGATCGCCGACTCGAGGATTCGCTCGCGTCCGAGACGGCGGCCTGCCCCGAGGACGTCGCGCTCGAGAAGCAGCTCGCTCAGGCGCTGCGCGCGCTGCTGCCGAAGCTTGCGGCTCGGGACCGGACGATCCTCGCCGCGCATTACGGCCTCGACGAAGAGCCGGCGCAGAGCCTGCAGGAGATCGGAAAGACGCTCGGGCTGACGCGCGAGCGCGTGCGGCAGCTCGAGGCCCTCGCGTTGACCCGCGCCCGGACGCTGCTGCGCCGCGGGAGACGCCGCTAGCCGACGAGCTTGTTCTTGCTCCAGCGCGGGTTCTTGATCTCGTACTTCGCGACCTTGTAGTTCATGACGCGGGACGAGATCCCCAGGAAGCTCGCGGCATCCTTCTGCACCCAGTTGTTCACGCGCAAGGCCTCGAGGATCGCCTGCCGCTCGAGCTCGTCGAGCATGATCCCCGTCGGCGGAAGCCGCAGGTTGAGCGAGGCGACGTTGTCCGACGGGTTACGATTGCCGCCGGCGAGATTGAGGTTGTCCTCGGCGATGTACCGGGACTCCGACATCAGCACGGCGCGCTCGATCGTGTTCTCGAGCTCGCGGATGTTCCCCGGCCAGGTGTGGCGCTTGAGCGCCCGGACGGCGGCCGGGTCCAGCCCGCGGACGTCCTTGGCCAGCTCGCGCGCGTACTTCTCGATGAAGTGCGTCGCCAGGGGGACGATGTCCTCCTTGCGCTCGCGCAGCGGCGGCACCTGGATGCTGACCACGTTCAGGCGGTAGTAGAGGTCCTCGCGGAACTCGCCGCGCGAGATCGCCTCCTCGAGGTTCTTGTTCGTCGCCGCGACCAGGCGCACGTCGACCTTGATCGTCCGGTTCCCACCCAGGCGCTCGAACTCCCGCTCCTGGAGGGCGCGCAGGACCTTCGTCTGGGTGGACGCGGTCATGTTCCCGATCTCGTCCAGGAAGAGCGTGCCCTCGTTGGCCAGCTCGAAGCGGCCGATCCTCTGCCGGTCGGCGCCGGTGAACGCGCCCCGCTCATGCCCGAACAGCTCGGACTCCAGCAGGTTCTCGTGCAGCGCCGCGCAGTTCATCTTGACGAACGGACGCGACGAGCGGCTCGAGTTCCGGTGGAGCGCCTCGGCGACGAGCTCCTTGCCCACGCCCGTCTCCCCCAGGACCAGCACCGTCGCGTTCGACCGCGAGACCTTCTCGATCGTCCGGAACACTTCCTTCATCTGCGGGGATTCGCCCACGATGTTCTCGAACCGCGGCACGATCTCGCTGCGGTCGTAGGCCTCGATGCGGGCGAGCAGCCGGCGATGCTCGACCGCGCGCTCCACCTTCATCTCGAGCTCCTCGAGCTCGAAGGGCTTGAGCACGTAGTCGTGGGCCCCGGCGCGCATCGCCTCGACCGCGGACTCGACGGTGCCGTATGCGGTCATCACGAGAGCGACGGTGCCCTCGTTGATCATCCGGGCGCGCTTCAGGACCTCGATGCCGTTCTTCCCGGGCATCTGGTAGTCGGTCACGAGGACGTCGAAGACGGCTTCCTCGAGCCGGCCCGCCGCCTCCGCACCGTCCGCCGCGGCGACGACCTCCCACCCGCGCTCGCGGAAGGCCGTTGCGATTCCCTCCCGGAGGGTCGGCTCGTCTTCCGCCACGAGAATCTTCTTCATGAGTGCGTCTCCCCGCTCCCCGACCCGATCATCGGGAGCCGGACGGTGAATGCGGTTCCCACGCCGACCTTGCTCTGGACGTCGATGACGCCGCGATGCGAGTCGACGATCTTCTTGGCCATCGACAAGCCGACTCCCGACCCCTGCGTCTTCGTGGTGAAGAAGGGGTAGAAGAGCTTGTCGAGATGCTCTTCGGCGACTCCGGTGCCCGTGTCGATGACGCGGACGACGCAGTACGCGTCGAACGCCTCCGCCGGGTCCGGCGCGCCGAGCGGACGGTAGGGCGTGGACGGGGCGGCGGGGGCCGCCTCGCGGCCGACCTCGATCACGAGGCGCCCCGACGGGCCCATCGCCTCGAAGGCGTTGATGAAGAGGTTCTCGAACACCTGCCGGAGCTGACCGCGGTCCATGAGGAACTCGGGAAGCCGCCGCGCGGTCCGGCGCTCGACCGAGCCGCTCGTGCGCCCGCAGCGCCCGAGCGCGACCGTCAGGGCCTCGTCGAGGACGCCGTCGATCGATGCCGCCGTCATGACGAGCGACACCGGCCGGACGAACTCGAGGCTCGAAGTGATCGTCCGGTTCAGGCGCTTGACCTCCGCGACGATCTTCTCGAGCAGCTCCTTCGAGCTCTCGTCCGTGCTCGCCCGGCGCCTGAGCAGCGAGCAGCTCACCTCGATCGCCGCCAGCGGGTTCCGGATCTCGTGGGCGAGATTGGCCGCCATCTGTCCGAGCGCCGCGAGGCGGTCTCTCAGGCGCTCCTGCTCTTCCTTGTGCTCGACGTAGGTGAGGTCCTTGAAGAACAGCGCCGCGCCGAACGGCGCTCCGTCGTCGCCCGGAACCAGCGAGAGCGTGAAGCCGATCGTCTTGCCGTTCTCCGAGCGGCTCTTGAGGTCGATCTCCGCGCGGTTGGGAAGGCGCGACATCGAGAACGACTCGCGCAGGATCCGCGCGAGCTGGGGATGCTCGGCAAGGGCCACGTCCACCGGCTCGCCGCGCGCGGGCAGGCGCTGCAGCTCGAGAATCGTGCCCGCGTGATCGTTGACCGTGATCACGCGGCCGCTCCGATCGATGACGAGGATGCCGCACCGCATCCCCTCGATCAGACGCCTAAAAAAAGTTGCCCCGTCGACCGCTGCGGTCGATCCGTGAGCCGCGGTGTCAGGCGCGGCGTCGTACGTCGCAGTGAGTTGTTCCAAGATCCGTTCCCCGAGCGGCCTTCCGACAGGGTTGGAATTTAGGTTCCGGGGAAGGCCCGGGCAACCCTGCAGGGCCGTCTTGCACGGTGCAAAAAAACGGCGGTCACACGCCCGTGAGGGCCCCCGCGAACCACGAAATTCCGGCAAGCGACTGGGGAGTCGGCTGCTGATTGTCGTAGAGAGAGGAATTCTGGACCGTCACCGGGAAAGAGCCCGAGGCCTTGACCTGGAACTGGAGCCGGATCAGCGGGACCGTGCCCGAGACGTTCGTCGTGGTCCCCCCGGTCCGGGCGGCCCCCACGACCACGCGGCCCGTCGACGCGTTGCTGACGGTGTAGACGGGCGTGTTGCCGCCCGCCTCGAGAGCCGAGCCCGCGGAGTAACCGAGATAGGTCGCGTGAACCGAATCGTAGACAACCTCGAACGCCGCCCCGAACACGTTGCTCGTGTCCGTGATGTCGACGTTGACGGTGATGACGTCGTTCGCCTTCGTCCCCTGGGCCATCGCGACCGTGTTCGGGCCCGGGCTGGGCTGATCGGCGACGAAGCCGGCGCTCAGCGTGGGCGTGACCACCGATCCGCCGCCTCCGCCTCCGCCTCCGCCGCACGCCACCGCCCCCGCGAGCGCCGCGATCGGAAGCAAAATGCTGAATCTCATGCCTTCCCCCGCGCTCACTGCAAGTTGGTCGGGCAGGCCGACGTGGTCCAGGTCTTCGAGGACGGCGCCCAGCACCGCCCGAGGTTGCTCGCGATGTAGGCGAGATCGTTCCCGTCGACCCAGCCGTCTCCGTCGAAGTCCATGTCCGGGTCGTAGTTCGGATCCGCCTCCGATATTCCGAAGTCGGAGGCCAGGTAGACCGTGTCTTTTCCGTCGATCCGGTTCTTCGTCGACGGATCGCTCTGGTTGATGTCGAACCGCGCCGGGTTGACGAGGACCTCGAACACGTTCGATTTCTGACCGAACACGGCATCCGGGTTCGAGACCTCGAGCGTCAGCTTCCCGGCTTTCGCCGGGCGAATCTTTTTTGCCGTCGGCTCGATCGACACCACGAGCTGGATGTGCGAGCACGACACGACCGTCGGCGCGGCAAACACCACGTGCGGATTCCCGAAGTCGACCGACGCTCCCGGCTGGAAGTTCGCGCCGCTGATGTCGATGACGATCTGGTCCCCTTGGAAGGCCGAGGACGGCGTCGCCGACGAAACAGTCGGCCGCGGCCATCCCGACAGCTCGTTCGAGAACGACTGCGACTCGCCGGAGCTGTTGAAGGCCTTCACGGCGACGAAGTAGGTCTGGCAGTCCTGCAGACCCGTGATCGTCGTGGAGGTGCCGGTGCTGGTCGCGAATTGCCCGTAAATGCCGGACTGGGTTCCGTAGTAGACGTGATACCCCGAAGCGCCGGGCACGGCGTCCCAGGTCAGCTGGATGTCTCCCGCGAGTGCTTGCGCGTGAATCGCGCAGGCCGCGAGCGCGAGGACGGGGAAGGCACGGCGGGTGAATGTGCTCAATGGAGCCTCCGTCGGACGGACCGCGCGGAGCGGCAGCAATCGGAGTGCCATCCCGTAATTGGTATCGACATCGCGCGTCGTGAGCCGTTAACCCGTTCGCCGAGAATCAGTTGATGAGCGATTTCGAATCGCGCCCAGCTTCCGCGAGCCGGAGATCGCCTTCCCATAATTACGCTCTTGAAATTGCGATTCGTCATGAGTAACTGATCACACCGTCCGAATCCCTGTCGTCTCCGGGGCCATTTGACCCGCATGCGTGCGCCGATTAACTTCTCCCGCCCATCGCTGTGTGCGTCGTGATGCGTCCAGCAACGCGCACGATGGGAGACGTGAACGGGGGCGAGATGGCTGGATCGGGACTGAAGGCGGGGGATCTCGTCGAGATTCGGTCGGCGGAGGAGATCTTCGCGACTCTCGACGACGACGGCTGCCTCGACCGGCTCCCGTTCATGGCCGAGATGTTGCGGTTCTGCGGCAAGCGCCTCCGGATCGCGTCGGTCGCGCACAAGACGTGCGACACGATCCACAAGACCGGCTGCCGGAGCATGACCGGCACGGTTCACCTCGAAGGGCTGCGGTGCGACGGCTCCGCGCACGGCGGCTGCGGCGCGCAATGCCTGCTGTTCTGGAAGGAATCCTGGCTCAAGCCCGTCGCCGCCGGAGCAGCGGCCCCAACGGAGTCCCCGGCCCCCGCGCCGTTCTTGGAGCGCCTCGAGCGGGCCGCGCACCGGCCGTCCGACCCCGAGGCGTGGCGCTGCCAGGCGACGCAGCTCTTCGAGGCCTCCGAGCCCCTGCAGTGGTGGGACCCCCGGCAGTACCTGAGGGATCTGCTCAGCCGTAACGTCGGACCGTGGGTGATGGTCAAGACGATGCTGCTGGCCGCGTTCAACATCCAGCAGCGCTGGCGCGGAGGGCGCGTCTTTCCGGTCGTGAACGGGATGCTCAAGAAGACCCCGGTGGAGAGGCTCGATCTCGCTCCCGGCGAGCTCGTCCAGGTCAAGTCGAAGGAGGAGATCGTCGCCACGCTCGACGAGGGGAACAAGAACCGCGGCATGCTCTTCGATCCCGAGATGCTCCCGAATTGCGGGAAGACGTTCCGGGTAGGAGCCCGAGTGGAGCGGATCATCAACGAGCGGACCGGAAAGATGATGAAGCTCCCGAACGAGTGCATCATCCTCGACGGTGTCGCCTGCAAGGGGATTTACAGCCGGAATCGCCTGTTTTGCCCTCGTGCCATAACGCCCTACTGGCGCGAGATCTGGCTTCGCCGCATCCCCCGGTAAACGCGCGCCTGCGAACTGGCCCGCGCGCGACGCCGGCCCTACAATCTCGACGTTCGGATTGCGGGATCCCACGGGACATTCCGCTGGAGGGGGGACGCATCGCATGCGCCCCACGACGGTTGCGGGAAGGTCGCTGGTCGCGCTCGCGCTCGCGGGCGGACTGAGCGTTGCGCTCGCGGGCGGCATCACCAAGTCGGCGAACCCCGCGCCGGCCCACACGCTGGCGTCGCGCGTCGCGGAGAGCGGATCCGGTTTCACGACCAACACGCACGGCGCCTGGAAATTCGGCACCCACGAGATCGTGCTGACGGGAAACGGCGGGCTGCTCGATCCGTTCGACACGCGGGTCAAGGTGACGTTCGTTCCGCCTTCCGGAAAGGCGAACGCCAAGACGGTCGATGCCTTCTACGACGGCGGGAACACCTGGCGCGCCCGCATCTACGTCACGGAGACGGGCTTGTGGACGTGGACGTCAGCGAGCCCGGACGACCGCCTGCTCGCCGGCCGCGGCGGCTCGTTCGTGGCGCGGCCGTCCACGCTTCCGGGCCGCCTCGTCCCCCATCCGCAGAACCCTCGCGCCTGGGCGACGGAGAGCGGCGCCTGGTTCGGACAGGTGGCCGACACGGCGTACAAGCTCTTCCACGACTCGGACGCTCCGCTCTGGCAGGCCTACGTCCTGAGCGACGCCGCGCAGGGAATCAACTCGGTCCGCGCGGGAAGCCTCGGCGCCTTCGACGAGACGGTCGCGACCCACGACACCTGGTGGCACAACGATCCCTGGCCGGGAGGGCAGTCCCCCGACACGTCGCGATTCGACCTCGTGAAGTTCCAGACGACGGACGAGCGGCTGGCCTGGATGCTCAACAGGGTCCCTGGGATGTACGTCCAGATGATCCTGTTCGGGCTGAAGGGATACGGCGGCGAGGGCACGGGACAATGGTGGGCGACGCTCGATCCCGCGGTGCGCGCGCGCACGATGCGCTACATGATCGCGCGATGGTCCGCGTTTCCGAACGTGTACTGGCTCGTCGTCAACGACATGAACTCGGGATCGGCGTTCCCCCTGAACCTCGCCTTCGCGCGCGAGGTGGGCCGCTTCTTCGCCGCGAACGAGCCGTGGCGCCATCTGATGTCGTCCGGACCCGTCCGGTTCGAGGGCTTCCCGTTCGCCGACCCGGCCGACCGCGACTGGGCCACCTACGCCCACATCGAGGACATGGACGCCGTCGGCGCGCTCCAGATTCACAACCTCGGGCTCGACACGGTGCCGATTCACATCTACATGGCCGAGGACCGGTACGAGCAGGACTACGCGCCCTATCTCGATCCGGGCTTCTACTTTCGCTGGCTGCAGTGGTCCTGGCTCCTCGCCGGCGGCTCGGCGAACTACGGCGGCCGCTTCGGCGTGATCCAGCCGTACGCGGAGACCGGGCGCACCGACCTCCACTGGGTCGGCCTCGGGGGCACGGACTACACCGGCGTGCCGCTTCACGGCCTCGATGGCGCCCCGTCCGTCGAGTCGTACTTCTCGTCGCGCGGGATCGACCTCGGGCTCTTCGCGCCCGACGACGATCTCGCCGCCGACCTCGCGGGTCAGACCGGGCAGCTGCGTCCGAAGCTCGCGCGGCGGCAGCACGAAGAGGTCGTCGTGTACCACCCGAACGCGACCGATCACGGGCAGGCCGCGACGGCGCAGCCCGTAGCGGCCGGCGTCCGGATCGACCTCACCGCGTTCGCCGGCACGTACGACGTCGAGTGGTACCGCGCTCGCGACGGCGCGTCCGCCCGCGGAACCGTGGTCGTCGGAGGAGCGCCCGTCGATCTCGTCGCACCGTGGACGGGATGCGACGTCGTGGTGCGCCTGACCCGCCGCGCTGCGCTCCGCTCCGCCCGCTAGAGGAACTCCGGCGCCTCAGGGCGCGGCGCGGTCCGCGATCAGCACCGCGATGGGCTTCATGCGGCGCACGGTCGCGGGGAGCAAGTGCAGGAGATCGACGAGGGCCGGCGGCCGCGCGATCACGATGATCGCGCCGTAGACGAGCACCCCGGCTGCCACGCCGGTGACGAGTACCTCGAGCTCGGCGAGCTCGCGCTGCTCGAGGGCCACACACAATCCGCGCACGGACAGGCCCATCACCAGGCTCCCCCACGTGTACGTCGAGAGGGTCGTCCAGAGCACGCGCAGCGGCTGCCGTATCAGCCCCATGGCGAGTATGAAGCTCGCGCCGACCACCGGCACCATCGCGATCGCGTAGCCGGTCGCGACGCCGAGCGTCCCCCAGGGAAGCCCGAGGATGAAGCTCGCGATGAACACCGCGGTCGCCACGACGTTGAGCCAGAGGCGCATGCCGACGCGGCCCTTGGCGAGCAGGACCTGGCCGGTCGTCGCCCCGATCGAGTGCAGCATGCCGACCGGGGCGAGCACCGTGATCAGCGGCACGACGGGGAGCCACGTCTCCCCGAGGACGACCACCACGAACGGGTGGGCGATCGCCGCGAGCCCCGTCATCATGGGAAAAGTGATCAGCGCGATGGCTCCGACCGCGCGCTGGAACACCTTTCCCAGCTCCGCGTCGTCGCTCTGCACGCGCGCAAACGCGGGGAGCATGACGCGCATCAGCACGGACGTGACCGCCTCGAGCGGGTACATGTACATGCGATAGGCGTAGTCGTAGAAGCCGAGCGGCTCCGGGCCCAGGAAGCGGCCGATGATCATGTTGTCGGTGTTGCGGGAGAAGTACTGCAGCACGTTGAACCCGAGGACGCCTCCGCTGAACCCGACGACCCCTTTCAGCTCCTTGCGGTCCCATGCGAACCGGAGCCGCCACGGAGAGATCGCCACCAGCGCGATCGTCCGGACCGACGTCCCGCAAAGCTGCGCCGCGATCAGCGCCCACACCCGCCAGCCCGACGCGGCCAGACCGATCGCGATTGCGGACTGGATGATCTGGGAGACGAGCTCCAGCGCCACGATCTTGCCGAACTTGAGATCCCTCTGGAGGAGATTCTCGGGCACGATCGCGATCGAGCTGATCGGGAACACCGCGGCCAGGCCGCAGAGGATCGCGGTCAAGCGGAGGTCGCCCCACATTCTCGCGAACAGCGGGGATCCGGCCGCGAGCGCTCCGCCGACCGTGAGCCCGCTGGCGATGCCGAGGCTCGCGAGCGACCGCAGCAGACGCTCCGTGAGCGCCGGCCGCTGGATGATGACGGTCCCCGCGCCGAGCATCTGGAACATCGCCACGAAGCCGGTGAAGATGCCGGCCATGGCCATCAGACCGAAGTCCTCGGGCGAGATCAGGTGCGCGAGAACCGCGGAGACCGCGACGCGCATCAGCTGACCGAACACCTGCCCGATCGCCACCCACCGGACCCCCGCAACGATCCCGTCGCGACTGAGCTTGGCGGTCGTCATTTCGGGGTGCGTGATGGCGGGTGTGAGGAATTCATCGGAGAGGCGGATAGTATAATGTCCGCACGCGGCCCGGAGCGAGGGCGCGCGCTCGCACTCCGCCCCGAGGTGACCCATCGTGTCCGATCGTCCCCCTCGATTGAGCATCGGGCTGCCCGTCTACAACGGCGAGCGGTACGTCGGCGAGGCGATCGACTCGATCCTCGGACAGGCGTACGGCGATTTCGAGCTCGTCGTCTCGGACAACGCCAGCACCGACGGCACGCGCGAGATTTGCGAATCGTACGCGCGGCGCGATCCGCGCGTGCGGTTCCTGCGTCAGCCGGTGAACCTGGGCGCCTCCGCCAACTTCAACGAGGTCCTGTCGCGCGCGCGCGCGCCGCGGTTCAAGTGGGCCTGCGCGGACGACCGGCTGGCCGCCGGGTTCCTGGAGAGCGGGATGCGCGAGATGGACGCGTGTCCCTCCGTCGTCCTGTGCTACGGCCAGACGACGATGATCGACGACGACGGGCGTCCGCTCGGTCCGTCGCCGCAGGGGCTCGATCTCCGGGAGGACGATGTCGCCGAGAGATTCCGCCTCGCGCGCGAGCGGAGCGGCTACCTCAACGTGCTCCAGGGGATCCTGAGGACCGACGTGTTGCGCGAGACGGCGCAGTTCGGCGCATACCCGGGCGCCGACGAGGCCCTGGTCGTGGAGCTTACGCTGCGCGGGCCGTTCCACGAGATCGAAGCGCCGATGCTCTTCCGCCGGTTCCACGCGGAGGCGGCGAGCGCCGGCACGACGCTCGCGGCCCGCCAGGACCACCTCGACCCCAGCAGCCGCGGCCGCCTGTCTCTCTGGCACTGGCGACACGCCGCCGAGCACGTCAAGGCGATCGGGCGGGCGCCCTTGCCGCTGCGCGAGAAAGCCCGCCTGCTCGGGGTCGTGGCGAAGGGGATGGTGCGGCAGAGGTACCAGCACCGGCGCGAGCTCCAGGACGCGATCGCGCACCTTGCGCGGCGGCTCAAGCCGCGGTTGTGAATTAGGGACATTCTGCTTTTTCGTCTCCTAGGATGGTCCCCTATCTTCGCAGCGAGGCGGTATCCGGGGAGCCGAGCAAGAAGACTAGGAGACGAAAAAGCAGGATGTCCCCAATTCATCCCAGGCCCTTGCGCTCGAGGGCCTCCCGCATCGCCGAAGAGAACTCGGCGACCCGCGCGCTCCACGAATTCGCGGAGGCGACGTCGAGACGGCGACGGCGGGCGTCGCCGGAATCCGAGGCGAGGGCGCGCTCGATCGCCTCGAGGAACGGCGCGCCGGCCTCCGCGACCGCGACCGCGTCGCCGAGCGCTTCGGCCCCCGCGACGGCCGTTGTCACCACCGGACGGCCCGACGCGAGGTAGTCGTACAGCTTGATCGGGTCGTTCCCCATCGTGTGCCGGTTGATGCGGTTCGGGAGGATGCAGACATCGAACGCCGCGACGGCGCCCGGCAGGTCCGCGTAGTCGATCGCCCCGTGGACGGAGACGTTGGAGCGGCGGCGGAGGATCTCCTCGAGCGGCTCCCGCCCGACGCGGGGGCCCACGAAAACGAACGACCATCCCGGCCGGCTCTCGGCGAGTCGATCGATCAGGTCGAGGTCGAGACGGTCCTTGACCCGGTAGCCGGTGTACCCGATCAGCGGGCGGGCGAGGCGCTCGAACGACCGGGGCGCGCGTACGAGGCCCGCGGCCGCCCGCGCGAACCCTTCCACGTCCGTGCCGTTGCGGACGACGCGGACCGAGGGGGCGAGAGACCCCGCCCGCTCCCCGAGCGCATCGTTGATCGCGAACGCCACGTCGCAGCCGCGCAGGTAGTGGTCGCAGATGGCCCGGACCTCCGCGCGCTCCCGATCCGTCGACTCGAATGTCTCGAAGTCGTCCGACCAGTCGAAGACCTTGAGCGCCGCCCCCTCCCAGACGTCGCGGACGATCGGCTCCTGGGGGCGGATCGGCCGGTTGACGAGAGCGGCCACCGGGGCCCCGGCGCGGGCCGCGAGCCAGCGGCGGGGCACCGTCTCCGCCACGCGGCGCAGCCCCGGCCACCGGCTCTCGAGCGGCGCGTGCAGCGGCGTCACCGCCGTGATGCCGGGCGCGACGCGCCGCGGCCATCCCATGCGCCAGTGCGACAGCGGGAGCGACGTCATCGCATCGACCGGGTGGGTGACGAGCGAGGCCAGCCAGACGTCCGGGTTGACGAAGAGGACCTCGCCGACCCACGGCTCGCGCGCGAGGCCGTGGACGATCTGCTGGTTGCGCTTCCACATCCGGCTCCAGGGGTTGTACCCGAAGCAGATGAGGTCGATCCGGCTCACGCGGCACCGTGTCCGCGGCCGCCGAGCAGGGCGGCCTCGAAGCGCGTGAGGAGCTCGGGCCACGCGAAGGCGCGCTCGACGTGCGCGCGTCCGGCGTCTCCCATGCGCCGCCGCTTTTCCGCGTCCTGAATCAATCCGGAAACCGCTTCGCGAAAACCCGTCTCGTCGTCCCGCACCTCGAGATCGCGACCGGACTCGGCCCCGACACCCTCCGCCCCGAGCGAGGTCGTCACCACCGCGCGCCGGGCGTAGAGCGCCTCGATCAGCTTGTTCTTCAGGCCCGCGCCCCGGAGCAGGGGCAGCGCCAGGACATCCACGGCGTTGACGTACGGCCAGATCTCCGGCACGTCCCCGGTGACGACGATCCCCGGCTCGGCGGCGAGGGCGCGGATCGACGGATCCGGCTCCCGCCCGATGACGATCATCGAGAGGCCGGGGAGCGACGTCCGGAGCGGCCGGAAAACGCGCTCGAACAGCCACCGCACCGCCTCGACGTTCGGCGGGTAGCTCATGTTCCCGAGAAAGCCGATGCTCGGCGAGCGGATGCCCTCCTCGACGCGCGCCGAGTACCCCTCGACCGACAGACCGTTCGGCACGACGTGCTGCCTGTCCGCGGGTGTCCGGGAGTCCCGGACCGCGCTCGCGTCGACGCTCGAGATGTAGATCGCGGCATCCGACTCGCGGATCATCCGCCCCTCCCACCGCTTGATCTTCCAGAGCTCGTACGCCCAGCGCGGGAAAGAGATGGCGTCACCATGCACGCGGCGCTTGTGCGTGACGTACGGGGAGTCGATGAAGTCGATGACGAACCTCCCCGTCGGGATCCCACGAAGGTACGGCGCCCCGACGGAGCCCGCCGCGAGCACGACGTCGTACGGGCGCCCGCCCGAGACCGCGCGCAGCTGCTCCGTGATCCGGCTCCCCCCCGCGATCGTGAAGGCGTCGGGAAGAGTCCACGGGAGGAGCGCTCCGAAAGCGCTCGACGCGCGGCGGAGGACGGAGCGCGCGCCAAGCCGCGGATCTTCGACGACGTCCAGCCGAGCGCACACCGGACGGAGGCCTTCGATCACCGCGTGATTGACCGCGGGCCCGTCGAGGAGGGCGAGGTGGACGTCGTGGCGCGTCGCCAGGTCGGAGATGATCGGCAGGTATCGAACGGACAGCCCCGTCGCGCGGAGCGGGTACGGCGGCAGCGGCAGGAAGACCAGGATCCGCGATCGCGTCACGCGGCCCCCCTGCGCTCCCGGTCGTAGACCTCGAGCGTTCGATCGACCGCCGCCTCGATCGTGTATCTCCGCGAAAAGCGCGCGTGGAGCGCGGCGCCCCAGGCACCCCGCGCCGCGGGGTCGGAGACGAGCTCGCGCACCCGCTCCGTCAACGCCGCTTCGTCCTCGGGGGGTGCCAGCCAGCGGCACGGTGCGACCGCCTCGACGATCCCTCCGACCTCCGTCGCCACGACCGCGACCGAGGAGCGCATCGCCTCGAGCAGGACGAGCGGCAGTCCCTCGTGGTCCGAAGGAATCACGAGCACGTCGAGCGCGGCCACGAGCCGCTCCCCCGATTCCACGGGCGGGAGCAGCGTGACCGGCGGCCCCGCCCTCCCCGTCCGGACCGCCGCCTCGACGTCCGGCGCCATCGATCCGTCGCCAACGAGGACCGAGATC